>DASUBK010000472.1:0-2289 GCA_035763305.1 Terriglobales bacterium
CTGACGGTGAGCCCGGCTTCGTCGGCGACCTTGGCGGCGGCCAGACCCGCGCCCACGGCCATGGCGGCAATCATGTTGTGGCCGCAGGCGTGGCCGACGCCAGGAAGGCAATCGTACTCGGCGCAGATGGCGACGTGCAGCGGGCCGCTGCCGGCGCGAGCTACGAAGGCGGTGGGCACATCGCAGACGCCGCGCTCGACCTTCATGCCGCCGTCGGCCAAAGCCTCGCAGAGCCACTGGCAGGCGTTCTCCTCTTCGAATCCCAGCTCGGGATGAGCGTGGATGCGGTGGCTGAGGCCGAGGACCTGCTGGTGAAGAGAGCGAAAGCGCTCCTGGGCGCCGGCTTTGGGGTTCATTGTTCCTCCGAAAAGGGGCTAGGGGCTGGGGGCTAGGGACTATGGGCTCGTTGCTCGCGCACCATTGTAGCGGTTCAACAGAACGGTGGTCGGTCCAGCCCCCAACCGCTAGTTCCTAGCCCCTGTTTTATACTTCCGCGCATGTTGCGACGTGTTCTCGTTGTTCTCCTTCTCCTCTCAGCAACGGTCGCGGCCGGCCAGGACACAGGCAGTGTCTGGGCGACCAAGAAGTCAGCCTGGCTGTTGCTCACGCCGGCGCAGAAGCAGCAGGTGGGGCAATTCGCCGACGGCTACAAGTCGTACATGAGCGTGGCGAAGACGGCGCTGACGTCGACCAAGGAAGTGACGCGGCTGGCGCAGCAGGCGGGGTTCGTGGAATTCAACGATGCGGCGCAGGTGAAGCCGGGAGCGCGGCTGATCATCGTCAACCGCGAACGCTCGCTGATCCTGGCGGTGATCGGCTCCGAGCCGATGGTCAGCGGAACGCGGCTGGTGGGCGCGCATCACGACAGCCCGCACATCGATTTGAAGGCGCGCCCGGTGGTGAAGGGCGACGGCAGCGGCGTGGCGCTGTTCAAGACCATTTATTACGGCGGGCTGAAGAAGTACCAGTGGTCGAACCTGCCGCTGGCGCTGGTGGGACGCATCGATACCAGCGACGGACGCGCCATCGACGTATCTATCGGGTTTAACGCCGGCGACCCGGTGTTCGTGATTCCCGACAACGCGCCACACTCCGACAGCGAGCTGCGCAACCGCACCTATACCAATGTCCTCAAGGGCGAAGAGATGGACCCGGTCGCGGGCAGCGTGCCGGCGGAGGACGATACGGTGGTCGGGGAAGTGCTGAAGGTGCTGGAAAAGAGCTACAACATCCGCGAGGAGGACCTGGTCAGCTCGGAACTGCAATTGGTTCCGGCATCGCAGCCGCGCGATGTCGGCGTGGACCGTGGACTGGTGGGCGCGTATGGACAGGATGACAAGCTGTCGTCGTATTGCGCCTCGCGCGCGCTGATGGACGTGAAGGGCACGCCCAAGTACACCGCGATGGCGTACCTGACGAATTACGAGGAAGTGGGATCGGTGAATAACACGGGCGCGGGATCGCAGTTCCTCAACACGACCTACGCGCGGCTGATCGCGGCGGAGCAGGGAGCGAAGTACAACGACCTGAGCTTGCGCACCGCGCTGCACAACGCGCAGGTGATCTCGGCGGACACGAATGACGGCATCAATCCTGTGTTTCCGGAGACCAGCGAGGCCAGCAACTCGGCGCGCGTGGGCTATGGGGTGGCGATCAAGAAATACGGGCACGGCTTCGACGCCACGCCCGAGTACACGGCGCGCATCCTGGCGCTGCTGGACCGCAACCAGATTCCCTGGCAGACGCAGACGCCCAAGGTGGAGGTGGGAGGCGGCGGGACGATCGGCGGGTTCATGTCGCGCGAGGACATGGAGGTGATCGACTGGGGGATCCCGCTACTGAGCATGCACTCGCCGTTCGAGATGTCGTCGAAGGCGGACCTGTGGAACTACTATCGCGGGATGCTGGCGTTCTACAACTCGCAGTGAAAATGAACCGCAGAGGACGCGAAGGGACGCAAAGGCATTTCCCTTTGGGCGCGCCTGGGCGTCCGTTGCGGTCGGATTCGATTCAGTCTGCGGCCTTCGCCGTAGCGATATCCACCTCCAGCTTGATGGGCACCTGCAGGGCATTGCTGATGGCGCAGTTGCCCCGCGCGCGCTCGATGGCGTCGTGGAAGATGCGCTCGTCCACGCCTTCGACGGCCGCCGCGACCTTCATCTGAACGCCGGTGACCTTCCAGCCGCCTGGAGTTTCCACGATCTCCACGTCGGCGGTGGTGGTGACATGATCGGCGGGGATGCGGGTCAGGGCCAGCTCGCGGGCGACCATCAGCGAGACGCAGGAAGC
>DASUBK010000473.1:0-11959 GCA_035763305.1 Terriglobales bacterium
GAGATGGTGATGCCGGGCGACAACGTGCAGCTGGTAATCGAGCTGATCACGCCGGTGGCCATGGAGAAGGGCCTGCGCTTCGCCATCCGCGAAGGCGGCCGCACCGTGGGCGCGGGCACCATTTCGGAAATCATTCAGTAACTGTGTGGCCCGGGTCTTCGACCCGGGTCGGCACACTCAAGACCAGGTCGGCATGCAAGCAGCCGCAAGTTCTTTGAAGAGAGACTAACGTGATCGGTAAAGAGAGAATTCGAATCCGGCTGAAAGCCTACGACTACCGCGTGCTGGACCAGTCGACGGGCGAAATCGTGGAGACGGCGCGGCGCACCGGGGCGCAGATCGCGGGACCCATTCCGCTGCCCACGGTGAAGAACAAGTACTGCGTCCTCCGCTCCCCGCACGTGGACAAGAAGTCGCGCGAGGCATTCGAGATCCGCACCCACAAGCGCCTGCTCGACATTCTCGAGCCGACGCAGCAGACGGTGGACGCGCTGATGAAGCTCGATCTCCCCGCCGGCGTGGACGTGGAGATCAAGGCCTTCGGCAAGGAACACAAATAGCTCTCGGCCGTCAGCCATCAGCTGTCAGCCAGACCGGCTGAAAGCTGAGAGCTGATAGCTGAAAGCCCAAAACAAAGCTTCCGCGATGCACAGCATCCCCGGCGCACAACCGGCGACGGACAGGGAAGCGGAGTTACGAGGACAAAATGCCAGTTAACGGAATTTTGGGAAAGAAAGTTGGGATGACGCAGCTGTTCGACAGCAAGGGCGACGTGCGCCCGGCGACCGTGCTGCAAGCCGGTCCCTGCGTCGTCACCCAGCGCAAGACCGCGACCAAGGACGGCTACGAGGCCGCCCAGATCGGCCTGGTCGAGTTCGTGAAGGAATCGCGCATCAATCAGCCGATGAAGGGCCACTTCGCCAAGAACAACCTTCCCCCGGTGAAGTTCCTGCGCGAGGTCGACATCGAAGTGGCGAACCCCGGCCAGGAAGCGGCCGAGGCCGACGGCGTGAAGGTCGGCGACCGCATCATGGTGGACCTGTTCGAGGGCGAGCGCTTCGTGGACATCTGCGGCACCAGCAAGGGCCGCGGTTTCGCGGGCGTGGTCAAGCGGCACAAGTTCGGCGGCGGCCCCAAGTCGCACGGCTCGATGTTCACCATCAACGGTTCGATCGGCTCCTCCGCCTTCCCCTCGCGCGTGTTCGCCGGGATGCGCATGGCCGGTCACATGGGCCATGCGACGGTGACGGTGCGCAACCTGCGCGTGCTGGGCGTCGATAAGGAAGAAAACCTTCTGGTCGTCGAAGGCGCGGTGCCGGGTCCGAACGGCGGGTACGTGGTCATCAACAAGGCCAAGAAGCCGCCGCGCGAGCGCCGTGGCTTTGCCGGCGCGGGCACGGTGGATCCGTTGAAGGCCGCCAAGCGCGCCGCCAAGAAGAAATAAGAGAGCTGGCAGCCATCAGCTATCAGCCGTCAGGCGTTAGCGGATGGGCAGCCGGAACAACAAGCTGGCAGCTGAGAGCTGACAGCTGAGAGCTAAGACGATGGCAACTATTGACGTTTTGAATCTGAGCGGCGCCAAGGTGGGCAAGCTGGAGCTTGCCGACGAGGTGTTCGGAGCGGTCAACGAGGACCTGCTCTGGGAAGCGGTGAAGCATTACCGCGCCGGCCAGCGCGCCGGCACCCACGCCACCAAGAACAAGAAGCTGGTCTCCGGCTCGGGCAAGAAGTTGTGGCGGCAGAAGGGCACCGGCCGCGCCCGCGTGGGCAGCATCCGTTCGCCTCTGTGGCGCCACGGCGGCACCGTGCACGGGCCGCAGCCGCGCTCCTACGCCTACGACTTCCCCAAGAAGAAGCTGCTGGGCGCGCTGCGCTCGGCGCTGGCCGCCAAGCTGGCCGACGGCAAGCTGACCGTGGTCGAGAGCTTCGACGTGCAGGAACCCAAGTCCAAGGCGTTCCGCAAGTCGCTGGACACGCTGAAGGTCGAATCCACCGCGCTGCTGGTGGACGGCGCCGCGGACAACCGCAACCTGGAGCTGAGCTCGCGCAACCTGGCGGGCGTGGAGCTGATGCGGTCCAACGAGGTGCATCCGTACCACCTGCTGCGCTATGACCGCGCCATCTTCTCCCGCCCCGCGCTGGAGAAGCTGCAGACCTCGCTGAAGAATTCCGCGCCCAAGCGCAAGGCGGAGGTGGCGTAATGAAATCGGCCTACCAGATCATCCGCAAGCCGATCATCACCGAGAAGGGCCTGGGCGTGAAGGAAAGCGAGTCCACCCTGGTCTTCCAGGTGGCGGCCAAGGCGACCAAGACCGAGATCAAGGAAGCGGTGCAGTCCATTTTCAAGGTGAAGGTGGACAGCGTGCGTACGGCGAATTTCGAAGGCAAGGAGCGGCGCCGCGGCAAGTTCACCGGCTACCGCCCCGACTGGAAAAAAGCTTACGTGCGCCTGCGCGAAGGCGAAAAGATGCCGGAGTACGCGCAGAACCTGTGACGAGTAGTTAGCAGGCAGGAGTTGGTAGTTAGCAAGCTGAGAGCTTAGTTATGGCGATCAAGACATTCAGACCGTACACGCCGACGCGGCGGTTCCAGACGACGATGGTGAACGACGACATCACCGCCGATCGTCCGCACAAGCCGCTGACCGAGCCCAAGAAGCGCACCGGCGGGCGCCGCAATTCCGGCGACGTGACCATGTGGTGGCGCGGCGGCGGGCACAAGCGCAAGATCCGCATCATCGACTTCAAGCGCGACAAGGCGGGCATTCCCGCCACCGTGGCGTCGATCGAGTACGATCCCAACCGCTCGGCGCGCATCGCGCTGCTCAGCTACGCCGACGGCGAGAAGCGCTACATCCTCCAGCCCGACGGGCTGAAGGTGGGGCAGAAGATTGTCAGCGGGCCCGAGGCCGACATCCTGGTCGGCAACTCCCTGCCGCTGCGCAACATTCCCGCCGGCACCACCGTGCATTGCATCGAACTGCGGCCCGGCAAGGGTGCGCAGATGGCCCGTTCGGCCGGGGCCCAGGCGCAGTTAGTCGCCAAGGAAGACGACTACGCCCTGCTGAAGCTGCCCTCGGGCGAGACGCGTCGCGTGCTGATCGACTGCAAGGCGACCATCGGCCAGGTCGGCAACGTGGACCACGAGAACGTGGCCGTCGGCAAGGCCGGCCGCACCCGCTGGATGGGCAAGCGCCCGCACAACCGCGGCGTGGCCATGAACCCGGTGGACCATCCGCACGGCGGCGGCGAAGGCAAGACCTCCGGCGGACGTCACCCGGTGACCCCGTGGGGACAGCCGACCCGCGGCTACAAGACGCGCAACAACAAGCGCACCGAGAAATTCATCGTCTCCCGCAAGAGCAAGTAAGCGGGAAGTGAGAGAAGCGTTATGAGATCAATGAAGAAAGGGCCGTTTATCGACGGCTTCCTGGCGCAGCGGATCGAGGGCATGAACGCGCGCAACGAGAAGAAGGTGCTGCGCACCTGGTCGCGGCGCTCCACCATCATCCCCGAGATGGTGGGCCACACCATCGCGGTGCACAACGGGAAAAAGTTCATCCCGGTGTACATCACCGAGAACATGGTGGGCCACAAGCTGGGCGAGTTCAGTTTTACCCGCCAGTTCAAGGGACACTCGGTGAAGGCGGCGGCGGAAGTCGCGGCCAAGCCGGCCGGCATCCCCGGCGGACCGGGAGCTCCGGCTCCGGCGGCCCCGGCGGCGCCCAAGGCGTAACAAGGACGATTGACTATGGAATTCAGAGCTGAAGCCCGGTACATGCGAGTTTCGCCGCAGAAGGCGCGCCTGGTGCTGGACCTGATCAAGGGACGGCGCGTGGAAGACGCGTTGAACACCCTGGCCTTCACCAAGAAGCGCGTGGCCGGCACGGTGCACAAGCTGCTGCGCTCGGCGGTGGAGAACGCCAACTACCTGAGCAACGAAAAGGGCATGGACGTGGACATCGACCGCCTGTTCGTCAAGCGGGCGGTGGCCAACGAAGGACCGCGCATGAAGCGCATCCGCCCCGCGCCCCAGGGCCGCGCCTACCGCTACCAGCGGCGCATGTCGCACCTGGAAGTGGTGCTGGCGGAGCGCATCTCCGGCAACGGCGCCCAGGTGACCACGGTCGAGGAATCGCCCGCGCCCGCCAAGAAGGCCAAGCCGCAGGCCGCCGCGAAAAAAGGCGGAGCGGCGAAAAAGGCTCCGGCGAAGAAGAAGACTGCCGGGAAGAAGTAGGAAAGTTTTGCTGCGAGCTGAAAGCTGATGGCTGACAGCTCCTGAAGAAGGAAACTATGGGACAAAAAGTCCATCCTTACGGGTTCCGCCTCGGCTACACCAAGCCGTGGAAGTCGCGCTGGTTCGTGGAGCGCGATTACGACAAGCTGCTGCTGGAAGACGTCAAGCTGAAGAACGAGCTGAAGGACAAGCTCAAGTCGGCGGGCGTCAGCTCCATCGAGATCGAGCGTCCCGGCAACAAGCTGCGCATCATCATCCGCACCGCGCGTCCCGGCATCATCATCGGGCGCAAGGGCGCGGAAATCGACAAGCTCAAGGGCGAGCTGCAGAAGCGCACCAGCCGCGACGTGTACATCGACATCCAGGAAGTGCACAAGCCGGAGCTGGATTCGCAGCTGGTGGCCGAGGGTATCGCGCTGCAGCTGGAAAAGCGCGTCGGCTTCCGCCGCGCCATGCGCAAGTCGGTGGATTCGGCGCTGCGTTTCGGCTGCAAGGGCATCAAGGTGCGGGTCAGCGGCCGCCTGAACGGCAATGAAATCGCCCGTTCGGAGTGGTACCTGCAGGGCCGCCTGCCGCTGCACACTCTGCGCGCCGACATCGATTACGGTTTCGCAGAGGCGAAGACCACCTACGGCGTCATCGGCGTGAAGTGCTGGGTCTATCGCGGCGAGATTCTGCCCACCAAGAAGCGCGAGGGACAGCGCGAGGGCGCGGGAGCGTTTTAACGGCTGTCGGCCGTCGGCTATCGGCCGTCGGCCGCTGACAACTGACAACTGGCAACTGACAACTGGGAACTGACTTATGTTGATGCCGAAGAAAGTGAAGTTCAGAAAACAGCAGCGCGGCCGCATGACCGGCAAGGCGTGGCGCGGCTCGGAGCTGTCGTTCGGCGACTACGGCCTGAAGGTCATGGAGTGCGGCTACATCACCGACCGGCAGATCGAAGCCAGCCGCGTGGCCATGACCCGCTTCGTCAAGCGCGGCGGCAAGATCTGGCTGCGCCTGTTTCCCGACAAGCCGGTGACCAAGAAGCCCGCCGAAACCCGTATGGGCAAGGGCAAGGGCGCGCCCGATCACTGGGTCGCGGTCGTCCGCCCGGGCAAGATCCTGTTCGAGATGGAAGGCGTGACCGAGACCGACGCCAAGGAAGCGTTGCGCCTGGCCTCGCACAAGCTGCCGCTGCGCACCCGCTTCGTGGCGCGCCAGAGCGCGGTGCACTAAAACCAGCCGCCAGTTGCCAGTCGCCGGTCACCAGAATCGGCGCAACCGGCGACCGGCGACCGACAACTGAGAACTGATTATGGATGCAGAGAAGATTCGCAATTTGACCCCCGAGGAGCTGCGGCAGCAGGAGCGCGAGCTCAACGACCAGCTGTTCCGGCTGAAGTTCCAGCTCAACATGGGGCAGACGGAAAGCCTGAAGAAGATCCGCGGCCTGCGCAAGGACATCGCGCGGGTGAAGACCGTCGCCCGCCGGCGCCAGCTGGAGCAGGCAGCCGAGGGCGGCGCCGCGAAAGGGAAGAGGTAAGTCATGCCCGAGAACACCGAGAAGGCCACGGCGCGCAAGTCGCTGGTGGGCGAAGTCGTTTCCACCAAGATGGCCAAGACCATCGTGGTGGAAGTCACGCGCAAGAAGACCCACCCCATGTACGGCCGGGTCATCGCGCGGTCGAAGAAGTTTTACGCCCACGACGAGAGCAACTCCGCCCACGTCGGCGACGTGGTGCGGCTGGAGGAGACGCGGCCGCTGTCCAAGCTGAAGCGCTGGCGGCTGAAGGAAGTCGTCCGCAAGGCGGCCCTGGTCGGTCCCGAAGCGGTCACTCCGGGCAAGCAGGAGCAGGCATAGCGTGTGGCGTGGGTTGTGTGGCGCGGGTCTGCGACCCGCGATTCAGGAGAGATCGACATGGCAGTGATGATGCGAACCATGCTGGAAGTCGCCGATAACTCCGGCGCGCGGCGGCTGCAGATGATTCTGCCGCTGGGCGGCTCGACCGGCCTGGTCGCCTCCCTCGGCGACGTGATCACGGCGGCGGTGAAGGAAGCTTCGCCCGACGGGCAGGTCAAGAAGGGCACGGTGGTCAAGGCGGTGATCGTGCGCACCCGCAAGGAGCACCGGCGGCGCGACGGCACCTACATCCGCTTCGACCAGAACGCCGCGGTGCTGGTGAACGACGCCCACGAGCCCATCGGCACCCGCGTCTTCGGCCCTGTGGCCCGCGAGCTGCGCGAGAAGAAGTTCTTGAAGATCGTCTCGCTGGCCCCGGAAGTGCTGTAAGGATTCGTGTGGCACGGGTCTTTGACCCGTGCGCCCGCGGGTCAGAGACCCGCGCCACACCAGCAGGAAAAGAGATTGGGATATGCAGGCAACGACGACCAAGCAGAAGATGCACTACGACATCCGCCGCAACGACACCGTCAAGGTGATGGCCGGCCGCGACAAGGGCAAGCAGGGGCGCGTGCTGCGCGTGTTCCCCGACAACGCCACCGTGCTGGTGGAGCACGTCATGATGAGCAAGAAGCACGTGCGCCCCAACCCGCAGCGCAACATCCAGGGCGGCATCGCCGAGCAGGAGAGCCCGATTTCCCTCTCCAACGTCATGCTGCTCTGCGGCCAGTGCGGCCCGGTGCGCATCGGCCACGAAGTCCGCGGCGATCGCAAAGTGCGCGTGTGCAAGAAGTGCGGAACGACACTGGAGAAGTAGTCATCGGGTGATCGGGTGATCGACAATCGATGACCCGGTGGCGAGATGATCCGATGAACCAATGAAGACCTCACGAACCGGTATCCACTCCGAAACCGTGAGAGGAAGTGAAGAGCAGACATGGCAGACGAGAAACAGAAGAAGCCGCAACAGCAGCCCAAGGCGGGCAAGCCGGGCAAGGGCGAGGGCAAGGCCAAGGGCGCCGAGGTGGAAGCCGCGGCGGCCGACGGCAAGCCGGCGCGTCCCAAGGCGAACAATGCCAACACCAATCGCCTGCGCCAGCGCTACGAGAAGGAAGTGAAGTCGGCGCTGATGAAGGAATTCAGCCTCGACAACCCCATGGCCGCTCCCAAGCTGCACAAGATCGTGGTCAACATGGGCGTGGGCGAGGCGACGCAGAACGCCAAGGTGCTCGATCCCGCGGCCAATGAACTGGGCCAGATTACCGGGCAGAAGCCGGTGATCACCAAGGCCAAGAAATCCATCGCCGCCTTCAAGGTGCGCGAGGGCATGCCGATCGGCGCCATGGTCACCCTGCGCGGCGACCGCATGTACGAATTTTTCGACCGCCTGGTCAACGTGGCGCTGCCGCGCGTGCGCGATTTCCGCGGCGTCTCCACCAAATCGTTCGACGGGCGCGGCAACTACACGCTCGGCCTGCGCGACCAGTTGGTGTTCCCGGAAATCGACTATGCCAAGGTCGACAAGCTGAAGGGCATGAACGTCACCATCGTGACCACCGCCGCCAGCGACGACCAGGCCCGCTCGCTGCTCAAGCACCTGGGCATGCCCTTCCGGGCGTAAGGAATGAAGAGGTAGGTGTCACGGCTGTAGGTCACGCCCTTAGCCGTGACACCGAGGTAGGCGCGAAGCGCCGAGGAGTTACATGGCAACCACCGCGAAACGAGTGAAGGACGCGACCATGACGGGCAAGCGTTGCCCGGATTGCCGCGGCAAGCGCGAGGTCGACGGCAAGAAGTGCTCGCACTGCAAGGGCCGGGGGAAGGTGTTCTCCTCGCGCCGCCACAACCGCTGCAAGATGTGCGGCCGGCCGCGCGGCTACCTGCGCAAGTTCGGCGTCTGCCGCTTGTGCTTCCGCGGCCTGGCGCTGCGGGGCGAAGTCCCCGGGGTTTCGAAGTCGTCCTGGTAAGGCGGCTTTCGGCCCTCGGCCCTCGGCGATCGGGTGCTCAGAACCCGGCCGCCGAAAGCCGGCAGCCGATCGCCAACAACGCTGCCGCGGGTTCTCCGGGGACACCGGAGCGAACGGGCAGTTAGGAGAAGGAAGAGCATGAGTTTGACCGATCCGGTCGCAGATTTCCTGGCGCGTATTCGCAATGCGATTCGTGCGCGTCACCAGAAGGTGGATGTGCCGGCTTCCAAGCTGAAGCTGGAGATGGCCCGTATTCTCAAGGAAGAAGGCTACATCGCCAATTTCAAGCCTACCGAGGAAGAGGGCCACAAGGTCCTCCGCATTTACCTCAAGTACGGCCCCAACAACGAGGCCGCCATCTCCCGCCTGGAGCGCGTCTCCAAGCCGGGATGCCGGGTCTATGTGGGCCGCACCGAGATTCCCCGGGTGCTGGGCGGGATGGGCATCAACATCCTGACCACGCCGCGGGGCGTGATGACCGGCCGCGACGCGCGCAAGCAGGGCGTGGGCGGCGAAGTCCTCTGCGAGATTTACTAGGCGTGTAGCACAGCCGCCCGCGGCTGTGCGCCGCAAACCAGAGCTGGAAGCCGGCCGCAAGCTGGGAGCTGACAGCTGAGAGCTGAACATGTCGAGAATTGGAAAAAAGCCGATCGCCATCCCCCAGGGGGTGAAGATCAACATCGCCGGCGACACCGTGTCGGTGCAGGGTCCCAAGGGCAAGCTGGACACCCGCGTGCCTGGCGGAATCAAGTTCGAGCAGAAGGACGGCCACCTGGTCGCGGTGCGCGAGAACGATTCCCAGGCCGCGGTGCACGGGTTGGCGCGCGCCCTGATGAACAACGCCGTCGAAGGCGTCACCAAGGGCTGGACGCGCGAGCTGGAAATCGTCGGCATCGGCTATCGCGCCGAGTTGAAGGGCAAGGGCATGGTGGTGTTCACGCTGGGCTACTCGCACCCCATCGAGTTCCCGCTGCCCTCGGGCATCGACGTGGCCGTCGATCCCAAGCAGACGCGCCTGACCGTCAGCGGCATCGACCGCCAGAAGGTCGGCCAGATTGCCGCCGACATGCGCGCCCTGCGTCCGCCCGATCCGTACAAGAACAAGGGCGTGCGCTACGTGGGCGAGAAACTGAAGAAGAAGGTCGGCAAGACCGGCGCCAAGTAAGGTGTGGGAATGAGTTGTGTGGCACGGGTCTCTGACCCGTGTCCCCGGCATAGAACCCCGGGAACAAGGACAAGAGCATGATTGCCAAGGCATCGAAGGACCAAACGCGGCAGCGGGTGCACGAGCGCATCCGCAAGAGCATGATGGGCACCCCGGAGCGCCCGCGGCTCAGCGTCTACCGCTCGCTGAATCACATTTCCGTGCAGATCATCAACGATCTGGACGGCAAGACGCTGGTGTCGGCCTCCAGCACCGAGGGCGCCAAGGCCAGCAAGCGCACCGGCGGCAACGTGGCCGCGGCCAAGGAGATCGGCAAGAAGGTCGCCGAGCGCGCCAAGGAAAAGGGCATCACCAAGGTCGTCTTCGACCGCGGCGGTTACCTCTACCACGGCCGCGTGAAGGCGCTGGCCGACGCGGCGCGGCAGGCGGGATTGCAGTTTTAATGGCCGCCGGCCGCCGGCTGTAGGCCGTCGGCGCTGCGGCACACGAGAACGAATCGAGAACTCTATGCCAACAGTAAAGAGAAGAATTGACGCCGGCAACTTCCAGTTGAAAGACCAGGTCGTGGCCATCAACCGCGTGACCAAGGTGGTCAAGGGCGGCAAGAACCTGTCGTTCGCGGCCCTGGTGGTGGTGGGCGATCCCTCCGCCGCGGTGGTCGGCTACGGTTCCGGCAAGGCGAAGGAAGTGCCGCAGGCCATCCGCAAGGGCATCGAGTCGGCCAAGAAGAACCTCATCAAGGTCAACCTGCGCCAGACCACGATTCCCCACTCCGTGCTGGGACGCTTCGGCTCCGGCAAAGTGCTGCTGAAGCCGGCCCCCGAAGGCACCGGCGTCATCGCCGGCGGCGCGGTGCGCGCGGTCATGACCTCGGCCGGCGTGCAGAACGTGCTGACCAAGTCCATCGGCACCACCAACCCGCACAACGTCATCAAGGCGACCTTCGACGCGCTGCGCCGCCTGCGCGATCGCCAGGAAGTCGCCACCATGCGCGGCAAAGCGGTGGAGGAACTCTAATGGCGACCGCGACCAAGAAGAACACCGCCCGGCTGCACCTGAAGTGGGTGCGCTCGGCCATCTGCGCCCCGGAAAAGCATAAGAAGGTGATCAAGGGCCTGGGCTTTACCCGCCTCAACCAGGTGATCGAGCGCGAAGATTCGCCCTCCATCCGCGGCATGGTGGCCAAGGTGCCGCACATGGTGAAGGTAGTGAACGAGTAATAGGAACTTGGGACGGGTATTTCGGTACTTCAGTATTTCAGTACGGACGGTTCGAGAAAGCTGTCGGCATCGAGGTACTGACTTACTGAATTACTGAAATACCTCTTCCGTTGAAAGCTGAGAGCTGACAGCCGAGAGCTAAAATGGCAACCAATCTTTCCACAATTCGCCGGCCGAAGAAGGCCAATGAGAATCGCAAGCGCATCGGCCGCGGCATGGGCTCGGGCATGGGCAAGACCTCGACCCGCGGCCACAAGGGCCAGGGCTCGCGCAGCGGCTCGCGCCTCATGCGCGGTTTTGAAGGCGGCCAGATGCCGCTGCACCGCCGCCTGCCCAAGCGCGGGTTCACCAACATCTTCCGCACCGAGTACGAGGTGGTGAACCTGGAGCGCCTGGCGGAACTGGGCGAGACCACCATCACCCCCGAGGTGCTGCGCCGGCACGGCGTGGTCAAGGGCAAGGATGTGCGCGTGAAGGTGCTGGGCGACGGCGAGCTGAAATCGGCGCTCAACGTCACCGCTCACAAGTTTTCCAAGTCGGCGCAGGACAAGATCGCGCAGGCGGGCGGCAAAGCCGAGGTCATCGAGATCAAGATCGCGCCCGTGGTAAGGCACAAGAACAAGAAGAAGTAACTGCGTTCTTCGTTCGTGGTTCTTCGTTCTTCGAAGAACCGAGGATGAAGGACAAAGAACCAGGAACCAAGAACCAGGAACTAAAGGCAGTCATGCTGGAAAAACTGGCAAACGTCTTCCGCGTCCCCGACCTGCGCAAGCGTATCGTCTTCACCCTGGCGCTGCTGGCGGTTTACCGCCTCGGCGGGCACATCCCCACGCCCGGCATCAACGCCGACCTGCTGCAGCAGTTCTTCGATCAGAACCGCGGCACCTTCCTCGGCTTCGTGGACCTGTTCAGCGGCGGCCAGTTGCGCCGTCTGACCATCTTCGCCCTGGGCATCATGCCCTACATCACCGCCTCCATCATTCTGCAGTTGCTGACCGTGGTGTATGAGCCGCTGGCCAAGCTGCAGAAGGAAGGCGAACTGGGCCGCAAGAAGATCACCGAGTGGACCCGCTACCTGACCCTGATCCTCAGCATCCTGCAGTCGCTGGGCATCGCCGTCACCCTGATGAAGTCCTCCACCGGCACCGGCGGGGTCGCCTACGTCAACAACCCGGGCGTCCCCTTCGTGCTCATGACGGTGTTGACCCTGACCACCGGCAGCGTCTTCATCATGTGGCTGGGCGAGCAAATCACCGAGCGCGGCATCGGCAACGGAATGTCGCTGCTGATCTTCGCCGGCATCGTCGTCGGCTTGCCCCGCGGCGTCATGGACCTGGTCGACAAGATCAAGACCGACGCCTGGGGCGCCTTCACCGCTCCCGCCATGATCATCCTCGTGGTGCTGATGGTTGCGGTGGTGGCCTTCATCGTCTATGTCGAGCGCGCTGAACGCCGCATCCCGGTGCAGTACGCCAAGCGCGTGATC
>DASUBK010000474.1:0-11725 GCA_035763305.1 Terriglobales bacterium
CCTCGGTGATCCAGAAGGTGTAGAAATATGCGGCATAAGACGGCAGGTACAGGTGCTCACGGGGATTCATGGCCAGGCGCAACACCGTGATGAGCACCACCCAGCAGGTGTAGACGAAAAAGCAGGGCAGGAACCGGTACATTTTTCGTGCAAACATAAGCACCGCGAGCACGGATTGAACAAGAAATGGCGTAAACGCCGCCACCGATAACGCGTAGCTGAGCGTCTGGGATGCAGTCATGGCTGCCACAGCCTAGCGCAGTGGCAGCCAAATTCCTAGTGCAGCGTCAGAGAGTGCACCGGGAGGTGGTCGGGTCACAGATCGGGTTGGTGCCGCCGTTGCCGTCGGCGTGGACGGCGTCCACGGTGGCGGCGATCGAGCCCATCAGGGCCAGTGCGACAATTACGATGCGTACAACCTTCTTCATAGGATCTCCTTAGCGATAATTTCCGGGCCGTCAGGGCCTGCGAAAATGAACGGGGCCAGTGTGACAGCGGGGCGGGGAGCGGGAGCACGGCCGGCGAAAGTGTTTGGTTTCCGGAAATTGGAACAGGGATGAGTTTTCTGTCGCCGTATGAGGATTTTGTGAACCATACGCTGGCGGCGTTGCCGACGCCGCTGGCGCGGCTACGCTACCTGGCGTGCTTGCGCGATACCGAGGGCGCATACCAGCACTGGGGCATGATTCGCACGTACGGGGCCGAGGCAGCGCAGGCGGCCATCGGACGGGCGCACACCGGGGTGGTGCTGGAACTGCTGCGGCTGCCGCTGCGGGAGGTCTTTCGCCAGCTCAAAGACGATGCCGGGCGCCTGGCGCTGCCGGCGAGCCAGTACTTCGAGCAATTATCGGCGCTGGGTATGGCGTTGCAGCCGCAGAAGCTGGGGGGCGGCTCGGCGCGCCACTTCAGTGCGACTCTAACTGCGCTTTCGAAGCTGGCGAAGAAGGCAACGGGCGCCAATCTCCCAGCCGCATAGCCACGCCCACCACCTGGCCGATGACCTCGGCATCCTGGGGATGGCGCATGATGCGCACCGCCACCGGGGACAACGGATGAGGCTGCAGCACGATGCTGTCCCGCTTCACCGAGCACCAGCAGCAGGTATGGCCCTCGCGCGTCTCCACGAAGTAGATGGGCCGTTCGTACTCGGTGCGCCACATGCCCTCGACCACCTTGTTGCGCGACTCGTCCACCTGCAGGAAGGAGCCCGGCATCAGCAACGGGTACATGGTGAAATCCTCGGCCCCGATGTAGCCGTAGGTGTACTCCGAGTTCTCAAACTGCGCCAGGTAGGCCAGGGGCACCGAGGCCCACCGCTCCACCATGCGCGAGAGGTTCGAAGTCCGCGTCAGGTCGAAGGAGGGATCGAGCCGCACCGGCATGCGCACCGAGTTCTGCGCCAGTTCCATGTCGCCGGTGGCGTGGGAGCGCGGCGGTTCGGCCAGGGCGGCGTCGCTGCCGGCCAGGTCCAGATCCACGCCGTACCAGCTCAGCAGCTCGCGAAAATCGCGGCGGTAAATGATGGCGAGGGAGTAGAGCCGGTAGATGCTGGGCACGATGCCCTTGGTCTCGATGTCGGAGAGGCGGCTGAGGGCGACGGCAAATTCCTGGTTGCCGTGGCGCTCGGCGATGCGCGTACTGGCGGTTTCGACGTCGCGAATGGTCAGGCCAAGCTGCTCGCGCAGCGCGCGCAACCGCTGTCCAGAGTTAAGCACGGTCCGATGATCCTCCTCGGCCAGTAGGAGAGCCCCTCATTCTATGCGGAGGGCGGGTTTCTGGATGCACAAAAGTGGCGTGCCGGGCGGGAAAAAACGGCCCGGGATATAGCTTTGAGCAAACCCTGGAAAGGGGGCCGGAGGCGGGCGACAGCTCCCTGGGCTCCGACCGGGGCGAGCCACGGAATTCAATGGATTTTCGCCCACGCCGGGAAAAACCGGCAGGTGTCGAGCGTGAAGAGTGCGTTTTCCAACTCGGCCGCCGGGCAGAGCGAAGCGGCTCACAGCACGCGGCGCACGTCGGCCTTGTGCAAGCCGGCGCGCTGCCAGAAGAACCAGCAGTCAGGATTGCCGGCCAGGATGCCGAGGCGGATGTAGCAGTCGGCGGGAGGCTCGTTGATGCCCCGCTCCCAGCGGGAGACCGCCATGGCCGAGACGTTCAACTTGGCGGCAAAGTCGGTCTGGTTGAGTCCCATCACCGCGCGCAGGCGGCTGATCCTGGTGGCCCACTCATGTCTTGCCTGTTTTACACCGGCGCGCATACAGTATCCTTGACACGCTTAACGCCAGAGTTATAGGGAAGTAGGAAGGAAAAAGTAAAAAGGACGAAGGGAGTAAGCCCGGCCTCCGGACTTTTTATTTTTCCTTTACCCGATTGAACTTTTTACATCAGCCATGGCGCGAAAACAGTCACCTTTGTTGCCAGATATTACCAAAACAACAGAGTTGAAGCGATACAGCCTCTAGCGCGGGCTTTACGCGCGCGTGGCGCGGCAACTGGGGGTCGACCGCTCCTACGTGGGCCGCGTGGCCCGGGGCGAGCGCCGCTCGCGGGAGATCGAAAAGGCCCTGCGAGCCGAACTCCGCTGCATCCAACTGTGTATGTCGCGCGGAAGCGTGTGGATGGTTGTCCGCTTTCGTACAGCTCTGTCCCAGAAACGGACGAGAGGCTGCTTTGCGGAGCCTTCTTGGCCGAATTAGTCCACCCATTTCAACAACTTGGCCCTAGCGTCAATGGCAGGCCGCCTGCCACCCACCGCGGTGGGGACGGCTGCCCCTCCGGGGCGGGCGCAGGAGAGCCATGCACAGTTTCCTTCAGGATTTTCGCTACGCCGGGCGCATGCTGCGGCAGAACGCGGCCTTCAGCGCCATCGCCATCACCGCGCTGGCGCTGGGAATCGGCGCCAATACGGCCATCTTCACCGTGGTCAACGCGGTGCTGCTGCGCGCGCTGCCTTTTCCGCATCCGGAGCAGCTGGTGATGCTGTACGACAGCTATCCCAAGATCGGGCTGGATACAGCGACGGTGTCGCCGCTGGTATTGAAGTACTACCAGGAGAACGCGCAGTCGCTGGAGAAGATTACGGCGTTCAGCACCTTCGGCGCGCCGCAGAACCTGACCGGCAGCGGCGAACCGGAGCGAGTGCACTCGGTGTCGGTGACGGCATCGTTTTTCGACACCCTGGGCGTGCCTTTGGCGTTGGGGCGCGGCTTCACGCCGCAGGAGGACCAACCCGGCAGCCGGGTGGTGGTGCTCAGCAACGGATTGTGGAAGCAGCGCTACGGCGGCAGCGCCAGCGCGATCGGCAGCACGATCACCCTGGATGACGAGAACTACACCGTGATCGGCGTGGCGCCCGCCGGCTTCGATCTGCCGAAAGAGTCGCAGCTGTGGGTGCCGTTCGGGTTCACCGACAAGCAGTGGCAGTCCATGGGCGAGTTCATGACGGTGATCGGCCGCATGAAACCCGGCGTCACCTTGTCGCAGGTGCAGGCGGAAAATGCCACCTTCACCGACGCATTACTGAAGAAGGCGGGCGTGACCTCGGAGCAGGCGGGCGGGTTTCACACGGTGGCGTTCATGATGCGCGACCGGGTAGTGGGCGACGTGCGGCCGGCTTTGCTGGTGTTGCTGGCGGCGGTGGGGTGCGTGCTGCTGATTGCCTGCGCCAACGTGGCCAACCTGCTGCTGGCGCGCGCCACGGGGCGGCAGAAGGAGATTGCGATCCGGGCGGCGCTGGGCGCCAGCCGCTGGCGCACCATGCGGCAGCTGCTGACCGAGAGCGTGCTGCTGTCGCTGATCGGCGGCGGCCTGGGCATCGGCATCGCGTACTGGGGCGTGGACGCGCTGCTGGCCATCATTCCCACCGACCTGCCGAGCTTCTACCCGGTGACGCTGGATGGGCGCGTGCTGTTGTTTGCGCTCGGCCTGTCGCTGCTGACCGGGCTGCTGTTCGGCGCCTTGCCGTCGCTGCAAGTGTCGCGCACGGTGGCACTGGACGCCATGCGGGAGGGCAGCCGCGGCGGCACGGCGACCGGCGCACGCCAGCGCATGCGCGCCATCCTGGTGGTGACCGAGTTCGCCCTGGCGCTGGTGCTGCTGGCGGGAGCGGGCCTGCTGATCCGCAGCTTCGTGCGCCTGCAGCACATGGATCCGGGCTTCGACGCCAACCAACTGCTGACCTTCCACGTCTCCCTGCCCAAAGCGAAGTACCAGCAGGAGGCGCAGATGCGCGGCTTCTACCGGCAGGCGGTGCAGAATCTCGCGGCGCTGCCGGGGGTGAAGTCGGTGGCCGCATCGTCGTCGCTGCCGCTGGAGGCGGGATGGACGCAGTCGCTCGCCATCGAGGGCCTGCCGCTGAATCCGCCGCCGCACGCGTTCATGGAGACGATCTCGCCGGATTACCTGCGCACCATGGGCATTGCCGTGCTGCGCGGGCGCGGAGTGCAGGAGAGCGACAACGAGACCGCCCCCGGGGTGGTGCTGATCGACGCCACCTTCGCCCAGAGTTACTTCGGCAACGTCGATCCCATCGGCAAGCGCGTCAACGTGAACCTGGGCGACAAGCCGGACTGGCGGCAGGTGGTGGGGATCGTGGGCGACGTGAAGCGCACCGGCGCGCTGCAGGCCGAGCACAAGGGACAGGTGTATTTGGCGGCGGCGCAATCGCCGGAGCGCGACATGGTGCTGGAAGTGCGGACCGCGGGCGATCCGCTGGCACTGGCGTCGGCGGCGAGGGCGGCGGTGTTGCGGGTGGATGCGCAGCAGCCGGTGTACGACGTCAAGGCGATGACGCAGGTAATGGAGGAGTTCGCGGCGCAACCGCGCTTCAACATGCTGCTGCTGGGATTGTTCGCGGCGCTGGCGCTGGTGCTGGCGGCGGTGGGAATCTACGGCGTGGTGTCGTATGCGGTGACGCAACGCACGCACGAGATCGGCATCCGCATGGCGCTGGGCGCCAAGCGCGAGGACGTGCTGCGCATGGTGCTGGCGCAGGGCATGAAGATGGCGGGTGTAGGCGTGGTCTGCGGATTTGTGGGATCGGTGCTGGCCACGCGGGCGCTGGCGGGCATGTTGTACGGGGTGAGGGCCACCGACCCGCTGACCTTCACGGCGGTGGCGGCACTGCTCAGCCTGGTGGCGCTGCTGGCCTGCTACATGCCGGCGCGGCGGGCGACGCGCGTGGATCCGATGGTGGCGCTGCGGTACGAATAAGCCGCTGCGCGGTACAATCGACTCGGAGCACCGCATGGCGACATCCGAGATTCCGCTCGAGTTCGAGCGCGAGAAGCTGATCCTGCGCATCGACGAAACCATCGCCGCCGACCCCAACGCGATCTCCGGGCTGGTGGACCGCGTGATGGGCATCGCCCGCCTGATGAGCTGCGCCAAGGGCAAGGAAATGGAAATCGAGCTGGCCTTGCGCGAGGCGCTGGCCAATGCCGTGGTGCACGGCTGCAAGAGCGATCCCGGCAAGCAGGTGCAGTGCTGCGTGGGCTGCGACGAAGGGCGCGGCATGCTGGTGGTGGTGCGCGATCCGGGGGAGGGGTACGATCCCTTCGCGCTGCCCGATCCCACGGAAGCGAAGAACGTGTTCTCCACCCACGGCCGCGGCATCTTCCTCATCAACCGCCTGGTGGACGAGGTGCAAATCCGCCGCAACGGGACGGAGATTTTCCTGCGCGTGAAGTAAGCGCCAAGCAAATAGTTTGACGCTTTCTTTCGCCCGCTAAAGCGGGCTCCAACATCTTCTGTTGTATCGCTTCCCCCGGCTTACGCCGCGGGCTACCCACTCTGCCGCGCGCTTCGCGCGCTGGAGGCATGGCAATGCTTCGCGCGCTGGACGGCGTGCTCACGCCCTGAACCCTGTGTTCCCATTCATTCGTAGCGCAGGGCGATCATGGGGTCGACACGCGAGGCGCGCAGGGCGGGAATGCAGGTGGCCAGCAGCGCGGTGAGAGTCAGCAGCCCGACAACAATGGCAAAGGTGATCGGGTCGCTGGGCTGAATTTCGAAGAGGAAGCCGCGCAGCAGGCGGGCCACGGCGAGCGATCCGGCCAATCCAAGCGCGGTTCCGACCCCGCTCAGCAACAGTCCCCAACCGAGCACCATGCGCAGCACGTCGGCGCGGCGCGCGCCCAGAGTCATGCGGATGCCGATCTCGTGCGTACGCTGCGCGACCGAGTAGGCGATCACGCCGTAGATGCCGATGGCGGCCAGCAGCAGCGCGGTGGCGGCGAAGACCAGCACCAGGAACATGTTGAAGCGGCGGGGCGCGGTGGAGTCGCTGAGCACCTGCTCCATGGTGCGCAGCTTGGTGACCGCCAGTTGCCGGTCGAGTCCCCACACCGCGGCCTTCAGCGAAGCGGCTGCCGAGGCCGGGTTTCCCGAGGTGCGTACCGCCATCCGGTAGGTGCGGGCGATGCCCTGCACCACCAACTCGTCGGCCAGTTGGCTGTAGGGTTCGTAGGTGTGGGGAAGGGTGGCCTTGTCGAGCGACTGCTGCTTGACGTCGCCGACCACGCCCACCACGGTCAACCACGGAGAATTCGATTGCGGCGGGCCCCAGTGCAGGCGCTTGCCGATGGGATCCTGCCCCGGCCAGTACTTGCGGGCCAGCGAGTCGCTGACCAGGATTACCTTCTGCGAATTCCGATCGTCGCTGGGCAGGAAGAAACGGCCGCGCAGCAGGGGCACGCCCATGGCCGTGAAATAGTCGCCGGCCACGACGCTGTGGGAGTCCACATTCATGGCCGCCCCGGGAGGCGGGTTGTATCCCTCGGCGGTGAAGATACGCGTCCAACTGGCTTCCAGCGGCAAGTCGGTGGAGATGCCGGCGTTGCGCGCGCCGGGAATCTGCTGCAGGCGCTCCAGCAGCGAGCGCTCGAAGGAGCGCAACTGCGTGGCCTGGGGATATTGCGTGACCGGCAGAGCGATGGAGGCGGTGATCACGTGGTCGGGGGCAAAGCCGGGGCTGGTCTCGAGCAGGCGCTGGAAGCTGCGCACCAGCAGGCCGGCGCCGAACAACAGGACCATCGCCAGGGAAACTTCTGCGACCACGAAGGCGCCGCGCAGGCGGCGATGCTGCAGCCCATAGCTGCCGCCGCGGCCGCCGGCCTTGAGGTTCTCGTTTAACTCGGTGCGCAAGGCAAAGAAGGCGGGAGCGAGACCGAAAACGATTCCGGCGGCAAGGGAAATTCCAAGAGCAAAGAGGAGCACGCCGCCGTCGAGTTGTACCTGGTCGAGGCGGGGAATATTGCCGGGAACGAGGAAGGCGATGGAACGCGCGGCGAAGGCGGCGCAGAGCGTGCCCAGCGCACCGCCGATCAACGCCAGGGTTAGGCTCTCGGCGAGCAGTTGCGTGAACAGGCGCGAGGGCGTGGCGCCCAGCGCGATGCGGACGGCGATTTCCTTCTGCCGTCCGGTGGCGCGGGCCAGCAGGAGGTTGGCGACGTTGGCGGCGGCAATCAGCAGGATGAAGAGCACGGCGCCGAGCAGAGCGAGCAAGGGGCGGCGCAGGTCGCCGAAGGCCACGTCGGAGAGCGGAGTGATGACGCCGCGCATGTCGAGTTCGCCGCGCACGTCCGCCGGGTATTGATCCTTAATGTATTGCGCCACACGCTGGACGTCGGTTTGCGCCTGCTCGAAGCTGACGCCGGGCTTGAGGCGCGCGACCACGCCGGCATCGAAGTTGTCGCCGCGGGCGGCAATCTCTTCGGGAGCGAGCGCCAGCGGGACCCACAGCGCGGCGGGTTCGTTGTTGCCCTGCTGGATGGGGTAGAGGAAGCTGCGCGGCATCACGCCGACGACAACGTAAGGCAAGCGGTTGATGTTGACGGTGCGGCCCAGCACGCCGCGGTCGCCGCCGAACTCGCGCTGCCACAGGGCGAAGCTCAGGACAACGACGTGCTGTCCGGGCTGGTCTTCTTCGGGGGTGAAGCCGCGACCGAACAGCGGCGAGACGCCCAGCACGGAAAACGTGTTGGCGGAGATGCGGGCGCCGGAGACACGCTCGGGCGCACCCTGGGCGATCAATTCGTACTGGCGCGGCTTGAAGCCGGCAACGCCGGAGAAGGCCTGGGAGCGGTCGCGGAAATCGAGGATGTCGGGCGAGGGGACGGAGATCGGGTCGCTGTCGATCTTGGGGATGAGCTCGCGAATCATCACCAGGCGTCCGGGGTCCTGGTAGGGCAGCTTGCGCAAGAGGACCGCGTTCACGACGCTGAACATGGCAGTGGTGGCGCCGATGCCCAAGGTCAGGGTGAGCAGGGCAACGGCGGCGAAGGAGGGGTTCTTAAAGATGCCGCGCAGGCCGTAGCGGACGTCGTGGAGGAGGCGATCCATGGGGGATAGACGGAGGTGGGGGGAGAAGGTGAGTAGGTTTCAGATTCAGATTGTTGGGATGTGGAGTGGGTAGAAGAATTGAATATTGAAAAATGAATATTGAATATTGCTCTGCGCCGCGCGAATTTCGCGGGCAATATTCAATAAAAGCTATCTCATAAATATCTGGCGGTCCTCCGTAACCTGTCATCCTGAGCGTGGGGTCGGAGCGCAGCGGAGACCCCGAGTCGAAGGACCCGCGTCCGTTGGTCGCCGCGAGAACCTCAGCAGGCGTTTCAACCCAAGTCGTTGGCCGCAACAGAAGCGGCGCATAGAACGACCGGGCAGAGGATGGTTCAACGCTGTCGTAGGAGCCGGTCGGGCCGCGGGTCCTTCGACTCGGCGCTGCGCTCCGACCCCTCGCTCAGGATGACAGTCCCAAGGGACCTCAGCGATTATGAGATGGCTTCTATGGAAAATTGAATATCGACGGGTGGCACCGCGGAGCTACTCGGCGGTGACGGGCTCTTTGACCAGGTCGGCGACGGAGACGAAGTCGGTGGGGTACTGGCCGGTGTAGCAGGCGGTGCAGTAGGAGACTTTCTCGCCCTCGCCGCAGGCCTTTTTGAGGCCGTCGAGGGAGAGGTAGGCCAGCGAGTCGGCGCCGATGAAGTCGCGGATCTCGTCCACGCTCTTGTTGGCGGCGATGAGCTGCTCGCGGGTGGGAGTGTCCACGCCGTAGTAGCAGGAGGAGATGGTGGGCGGGCAGGAGATGCGCATGTGCACTTCCCTGGCGCCGGCGTTGCGGATCATGCGCACGATCTTGCGCGAGGTGGTGCCGCGCACGATGGAGTCGTCGATGAGGATGATGCGCTTGCCCTCGATGACGCTGCGCACCGGATTGAGCTTGAGCTTGACGCCGAAGTCGCGCACGCGCTGCTCCGGCTCGATGAAGGTGCGGCCAACGTAGTGGCTGCGGATCAGGCCCACGCGGAAGGGGACGCCGCTCTCCGCCGAATAGCCGATGGCGGCGGGCACGCCGGAGTCGGGCACGGGAACGACGAGGTCGGCATCCACAGGCGCCTCGCGCGCGAGCTGGCGGCCCAGCGCCTCGCGGCTCTCGCCCACCGAGCGGCCGAAGATCACGCTGTCGGGACGGGCGAAGTACACGTGCTCGAAGATGCACGAGGACTGCGGCAGCGCGGGCGAATAGAAGCGCGACTGCACGCCGTCGGGGCCGACCACCACCAGTTCGCCGGCCTTCACGTCGCGCTCGAAGCGGGCGTCAATCAGGTCAAAGGCGGTGGTCTCGGAGGCGAAGACGAAGGCGTCCTTGCGCAGGTTGCCGCCGGCGGGAATGCGTCCCATGGAGAGCGGGCGGAAGCCGCGCGGATCGCGGGCGGCGAAGACGTGGTCGCGGGTCAGGATGACGAGCGAGAAGGCGCCGTCGATGCGGCGCAGCGCGTCGGCGATGGCGTCGGGCAGCGCGCATTCCTTGGAATGGGCAATGAGGTGGACGATGACTTCCGTGTCGCTGGTGGTCTGGAAAATGGAGCCTTCGGCCTCGAGGCGTGCACGCAATTCGCCGGCATTGACGAGGTTGCCGTTGTGCGCCACGGCGATCATGCCCTTGTTGCACTGCACGCGGATGGGCTGAGCGTTGAGCAGCGCTGAGTCGCCGGTGGTCGAGTAGCGGGTGTGGCCGATGGCGAGCGTGCCCTTCAGGGTTTCGAGGACGGGCTCGGTGAAGATGTCGGCGACCAGGCCCATGGCGCGATGCACGCGGATGTTGTCGCCGTCGGAAGCGGCGATGCCGGCCGATTCCTGGCCGCGATGCTGCAGGGCGTGCAGGCCGAGGTAGGCGAGGGTGGAGGCTTCGGGATGGGCGTAGATGGCGACCACGCCGCATTCTTCACGGAATTTGTCGTTTTCAAGAAGCATTCAGCAACCAGCAGTCAGCAATCAGTCACCGACGGTAACTTCGCCGGCGATTGAAGTCGGTTCCGGAATCGCGTCGCCATCCTCGCGCATGCCCTCGAGGTGCAATTCGATGGCTTCGCGAATCAAGCGCTCCGTCTCCTGCAGCGTCCTTCCTGTTGCTACGCAGCCCGGTAAGTCAGGAACGTATGCTCCGTAGCCGGTGGAAGATTTCTCGAAAACCACCGCGTACTTCATTTCAACCCTGCCTGACGTAAAACGCTCTTGAGTGTGCCCGGCGGCATTTCGTCCGATGGATGCCCGGCGACAGTGACACGGCCCGGCTTAACCGGATGCTTGAATTGCCGATGACTACCCTTCGTTTCCAGGTACCGCCAGCCATCACGCTCGATGAGCTTGATGACGTCGCGTACTTTCACGGTCAGCTCTTCTGCAAAATTTCCGGCACCAGGCGCTCCTCGGTTTCGCTGTGCAGGGCCTGGGGAAGAGCTTCTTCCCAGGCGGCTTTCAGTTCCGACACCGGGGCCGCTACGACTCGCCTGCCGTCCACAAAAAACTCAACTTGGCTGGAAGTGGTCTGGCCGATGGACTCGGCTGTTGCGCCCCATTTTACCGCTACTTCTTGGATTCGCTTGAGCTTTTCGGAGTCGCAGGAAATGACCACGCGGCTGGCGTCTTCGCCGAAGAGCAGGTACTCGGGCGCAAGGCCGTCGGACCTTAGTTCGACTCGCGCCCCGAGATCGCGAGGGAAGGCGGATTCGGCGACGGCAACGGCCAAGCCGCCATCGGAGCAGTCGTGGGCGGAGTCGATGAGGCCGGCGCCGATCAGTTCGGAGACGCAGTTCTGCAGGGCGGCTTCTTCTTCGAGTTCGAGCGCGGGCGGGAATCCCCAGAGCGCGCCGCAGATTTCCTTGGCGTACTCGGAGGAGCCGAACTCGACTTCGGCGTCGGTGGCATCGCCGGGCTCGGAGCCACGCAGCAGGACGATGGCGCGGCCTGCGGAGCGGAAGTCGTGGGTCATGCGCTTGGAGGCCTCTTCCAGGAGGCCGACCACGCCGATGACGGGAGTGGGATAGATTCCCTCGCCGAGGGTCTCGTTGTAGAAGCTGACGTTGCCGCCGGTGATGGGGATTTCCAATTCCTCGCAGGCGCGGGTCATGCCATCAATCACCTGGGAAAACTGCCACATGATGGGCGGCTTTTCGGGATTGCCGAAGTTCAGGCAGTTGGTCGCGCCCAGAGGTTTGCCGCCGGCGCAGACTACATTTCGGGAAGCCTCGGCGACCGCGTGCATGGCGCCGAGCTTGGGATCGAGCCAGCACCAGCGGCCGTTGCCATCAAGGGCGATGGCCAGGGCGCGGTCGGTGCCCTTGACGCGCAGCACGCCGCCGTCGCCGCCATGGCGCTGCACGCCGACCAGTTGCACGTAGCTCTCGTATTGCTCGGTAATCCAGCGCTTGGAGCAGAT
>DASUBK010000475.1:0-3360 GCA_035763305.1 Terriglobales bacterium
ATCGAAGACCACGCGGTGGGTGGTGTCGAAATCCGACGGCCCCCACTCGTTGTGCAGGAAGTTCGTCGGGTCCTGCGGGATGTCGTAGCGGCTGACGTTGATGGCTGACGCGCCGGTCGTCGTCAGGCCGGCGACTAGCAAGTCCGACAAGTTGGGGCTGCCGGCGGATTGCGCCGCCTGCACCGCCGCTTGCGCGTTCTGTCCGAAGCCGCCCAGGCGGCTTCCGCTATTGAAAGTCAGGAAGCTGGGATTGCCGAGTCCGAAGGCCTGCAAGCCGAACACCTGCACCGGCAGGGTGCTGATGAGCAGCGGGTAGGTGCCCTGCGAGCCGCTGTCATAGCCGCGCGCGTAGGTGTAGCTCAAGTTGAAGGAGAGGCCGTTCCATCCCGCGGCGCGCAACTGCACGATGCCCGATTTGTATTCCGAGCTCGCCCGGTTGGTCATCGTATACACCGGGAAGAAGCTCATGGTGTCGCAGCCCGGCGTGGTGGTGCAGAAGAACTCGTTGCTGAAGCCGCTGTTGTAGACGATGGGCAGGTGGAAGCCGCTGGTCCCCATGTAGCCGAATTCGGCGATGAGGTGGCTGGTGACTTGCTGCTGGAAGCTGGCGCTGACCTGCCGCGTGTAGGGCGTCTTTGAATTATCGAAGTCGCGCGAGTAGATGGCGAAGGGCACGGCCGCGCTCTGGAAGGATTGCTTGTCCGGCGTGGGACCGGGGCCGGCCGGCGGAACCCCGAACAGCGAGTAGTTGCCCAGGCCGCACTGCGCCCCGCCGCAAATCGAGGTGCTGAAGTTCTGCCCGTATATCGCCTGCGGCTGGGCGAAGTTCACTGGCGTGGGACGGTTGAACAGTAACTGCGTCATGGTGCTGAGCGGCTGCTGGTCGTAGAAGTAGCCCACCCCGGCGCGCAGCACGCTCTTGCCGGTGCGATCGAAGGAGTACACGAATCCGAAGCGGGGCGCGAAGTTCTTCTTCTGCTCGGGAAGGATCTGGCCGCCGTGCGCCGCCGTCGAAGCGCATCTCCAGGGCTGGGTCGCGCTTTGCGCCGGGTAGAGGAAGTCGGTGCGCGACGTCGGCGCGCACGAGTTCCCCCACGGATCCACGATGGCACCGTCGCCCGCGCGGTAGAGGCCGTTGGACAGCGGATCGAAGTTCCACAGCTGGTTGTTGTCCTCGACCGGCACCGAGAAGAACTCGTAGCGCACGCCGTAGTTGAGCAACAGGTGATTGTTCACGCGCCAGGAATCCTGCCCGTACCCGGCGGCGGCGTAGGAGTGGAACACGCCGATGTAGGAAGCGCGCTGGCGCAGCGCGTAGTCGAACGAGGGCGTGGTGAAGGCGGTGCAACTGCCGGAATTGCAGCTCTCGCTGTCGCTGGTGAACTCGCCGATGTCGCTGGACACCACCAGCCCGCGGGCGAAGCCGGCGGTCGAGGAGAGATTTTCCAGGCGCCGGTACTCGCCGCCCATCTTGAAAGTATGGCGGCCGATGCTGATGCTCAAGCCGTCGGTGCCGAACACCTCGCTGTCGCGGCGCACGCCGGGCGCGCCCAGGGGGGCGCCGATGCGCGCGAAGGGAAACAAGCCGTCGAGCGAGGGCACCATCGAAGTCGGCGCCGCGCTCTGGTTCCAGAAGCTGTTGTACCAGCCGGTGTAGGCGCCGAAGGTGCCCTGGCGCGCGCCGCTGTAGCGCGGGTCCAGACCGCTGAGCAGGAAGGTCATCATCGGGCTGTCGGGCAGTCCGATGGTGGTGGCGTCGAAGCGCGCGTCCTGCGGGGTTTCAATGACCTGGAAGCGCGAGGCGCCGGCGCGGGCTTCGTTGGTCGCCTTGGCGCCGAAGCGGTGGCTGTAGGAGAGGATGCCGTTCTGGTTGAGCGCCGTGCGCACCGCGCCGTTGCCGGGATAGAGGCCGCCGGAGGGTAGCGTGTCGTCGTGCAACTGCTTCAGGTCCTGGATGGAGTAGCGTAGCGTCCAGTCGGTCTGCTCCGACTGCTTGAAGTCGGTGCGCAGCAGCATGTTGTCGACGTTAGTGTAGTTGGGCGCGGTGCCGCGATAGTACTCCAGCACGCCGGGAACCGCGGTCACGTTGGCGTTGGGATACAGCGACAGCACGCCCTGCGCGATCTTCTGCGAGCGGGTATCAAAGCAGTTCGGTGTTCCGCCGGGGCAGGTGACGCTGGCGGCCGACGGCGGAGACTTGTCGATCTCGCTGGGGACGCGCTCGAAGATGGGCGTGGGATTGTCGATGCGCGTCCCTTCGTAGCTGGCGAACACGAACATGTGGTCGTGGCGCATGCCGCCGCCGATGCTGGCGCCGAACTGCTGCGAGGAGAAGGGCTGCCGATGGGAATCGTTGCCGGCCATGATGGCGCCGGGATTGAAAAAGGTGTTGCGTCCGAGTCCATTAGCCACGCAGGTGTTGGGCGCCGCTCCCGCCAGGTTGCTGATGGAATCGGTGCAGTAGCCGTTAGCCTGGGCGGTGGCGACGTAGGTGTTGTAGTCGGGGGCGACCAGAGGCGGATTGACCGACTGGGCGGGATCGAAGCTGCGCTGCGCCGGGCCGGCCACCAGCGAACCCGCGTACGCGGACGACTTGGCAAAGCCGCTGTTGCTGTACACCGAAAGCGGGCTGTCGGAGTTGAGCTTGTCGGAGCCGAAGTAGCCGAACATTTTGCCGTGCCACCCGGTGTAGGCGCGGCGGGTGACCACGTTGACCACGCCGCCGGCGTTGCGGCCGAACTCGGCGTTGGCGAGCGAAGAGGTGACGCGGAACTCCTGCACCGAGTCGTTGACCTGGAAGGGAATCGCCTGGTTGCTGCTGGAGGCCACGTTGTCGGCGCCGTCCAGCAGGAAATCGTTGGAACTGGGGCGGTTGCCGGCGATGCTGAAGGTGGCGCCCGCCAGCGGCGACCCGGCTTCCACGTCGTGCGTGTACGGACTCAACAGGCCGAAGGCCAGGAAGTTGCGGTTGTAAACCGGCAGCGACTGCAACTGTTCGCTGGTGATGACGGTGCTGAATTGCGTGGCGAGGTCGTTGGCCACGGTGGCGGCGGCGGCTTTCGCCTTGGTCTTCTGCTCGGCGGGAGCGGTACCGGCGGCGGCCGGCGCGATCTCCTGCAGCGGTGGGATCAGCAGCTTTTCGTCGCCCACGCGCACCGCCAGGCCGGTCTGCTGCGCGATCACCTTGCCGTTAATGGTGGCGCTGATGTTGTAGCCCTCGGCCGGAGGCACTTCGGTGAAATTGTAGTTGCCGCCGTCGTCGGAGAGCGCGGCGCGCTTCAGCCCCGTGCTGGCGTTGGAGAGTTCGACGATGACGTTGGGGTAGGGGTCGCCGGTGACGGTGTACACGGTGCCGTACAC
>DASUBK010000476.1:0-5015 GCA_035763305.1 Terriglobales bacterium
CCACGTGTAGCAACTGTTGCGCACGATCTGCAGCAGCCAGGCGCGCGCGTCTCCGCCGGCAAAGCCGGAGAAGAAGCGGACGGCGCGCAGCACAGCGTCCTGCGTCACGTCTTCGGCGTCGGCGCGATTGCCCAAGATCCACCTGGCCAGGTTCAGCGCGGCGCCGAGATGAGGAAGCACCAGTTCCTCAAACCGTCGTCTCTCTTCCGCTTGCATTCCTTGGTTCGCTTCCCGGCCTAAGGAGTAGACCGCAGAAGCATGGATGTTATTCCCGCCCGTTCGTCACAAAAATTGCGCGCAGCGGCGGGAATAAGTTGGCGGACACCCCGGTCTTGCACCGTGTACGACGTTGAAGGGAGTGAACGCAATGGAAGCCAAGTCAATCATCCTTCCCGGCACCACCGGCCTGATCGAAAACGATCCCAACCACGACGGAGTTGACCGCCGCGGCTTTCTCAAGTGCATGGCGTGGGCGGGCACGGGCGCCTTCTGCCTGATGGCCGGCGGCGTGATGAAGTCGTTCGCGCTGGGCCCGCAGCCGGCGAAGACCCACCACGCCGGCGAGCTCAGTTTTGTGCAGATCAGCGACAGCCACATGGGCTTCAACAAAGCCGCCAATCCCGATGTGGCAGCCACGCTGAAGGCGGCGGTGGACAAGATCAACGCCCTCCCCCATCCCCCGGAGTTCATCCTGCACACCGGCGACATCAGCCACCTGTCGAATCCCGAGGAGTTCGACAACGTGGACCAGATCCTCAAGGCCACCGGCAAGCAGGTGTTCTTCGTGCCCGGCGAGCACGACGTGCTGAACGACAACGGCGCGTCCTACCGCCAGCGGTATGCCAAGGACGCGAAGGGCGACGGCTGGTACAGCTTCGATGCCAAAGGCGTGCACTTCATCGGGCTGGTGAACGTGCTGAACCTGAAGGCGGGCGGCCTGGGCTCGCTGGGCGACGAGCAACTGGAGTGGCTGGAAGACGATGTACGCCACCTGAAGGCAAGCACGCCGATCGTCGTCTTCGCGCACATTCCGCTGTGGACCATCTACCCGCAGTGGGGATGGGGAACCGACGACAGCGCCCGCGCGTTGTCGTATCTGAAACGCTTCGGCTCGGTCTCGGTGCTGAACGGGCACATCCACCAGATCATGCAGAAGGTGGAGGGCAACGTGACCTTCCACACCGCGTATTCCACCGCCTTCCCGCAACCCGCGCCGGGCACCGCGGATGGTCCCGGTCCGATGAAGGTGCCCGCCGAGCAACTGCGCAGCGTCCTGGGCGTGAGTGACGTGAACTTCGTCCGCAAACACCACTCGCTGGCGGTGACGGACTCGACGCTGGCGTGATTGGCGCCGCCAAAAACTGTTAAGGAGACTGCAATGAAAAAGACGCTCGCAACCGTATTGACCGTACTTTCCCTGTCCACTGTGCTTCTGCTGCATCCCGCGCGAGCCATCAGCGAGGACAAGCCGGCGGCCCCCGAGGTCAAGATCGACAACTTCACCTTCGGCCCCATGGAACTGACCGTGCCGGTGAACAGCACCGTCACCTGGGTCAACAAGGACGACATTCCCCATACGGTGGTGGCCACCGACGGCGCCTTCAAATCGCGCGCGCTGGATACCGATCAGAAGTTTTCGTTCAAGTTCGAGAAGGCGGGAACCTACACGTACTACTGCTCGGTCCATCCCAAGATGCTGGGCAAGATCGTGGTGCAGTAATCGGGGTGAGGCATGGTGAACCCGTTCGATTGGCGCGCCGTAATGCTGGCCAAGCACGCGCAACACGTGGTGCTGATTCACTTTCCCATCGCGCTGTTCGTCACCGGAGCGATGTTCGACGTGCTCGCCCGCGGCAAGCGCGCCGCGCTCATGGCCGAAGCCGCCTATTTGAACTTCTCCGTTGCGGCGGCGGCGGTTGTCCCGACCATCGCCACGGGGGTGATGGCGTGGAGGTTCGCGCTGGACGGCGTCGCCCTGCGCGGCTTGTTGTTCTGGCACCTGGCGGCGGCGCTCACCGCTGCGACGCTGGTGGTGGCGTCGTGGTGGATTCACTGGCGCAGCCGCCGCCGGGAGCCTCTCCTCCGGCCGCGATATCGCCTCGCGGTGGAGCTCTTGGGTGTGCTTTTCATTGGGCTGACCGCGCATCTCGGCGGATTTCTCAGCGGCATCAACGCGTGATCCGGCCGGCAGACTGGGCGAAGACGCGCATCGCTGCCGTAGTTCTGGTTTCTGCCCGTTGGGTCATCCCGAGCGAGGACGGGCTCGGTCGGGGGCACAACTAACAACTAACAACTAACAACGAACAACCAACAACTAGCAACCGGCGACTGGCGACTGGCGACTGGCTAGTGAATCCCCATCCGCTCCTGCAACTCCTCCAGCGTCGCCCGCTTGGTTTCCGGATAGACGAACAGCACCACCAGGAACTGTGCCGCCATCATCACCGCAAAAAACAGGAACGGGTAGCCGCCGGAGTGCTCCGCCATGCGCGGGAACGTCCAGGAGATGATGGCGTTCATGAACCAGTGCGAGAAGCTGCCCAGGCTCTGGCCCTTGCCGCGCACGCGGTTGGGGAAGACCTCGCTGAGATAAACCCAGATCACCGATCCCTGCGACATGGCGAAGAAGCCGATGAACACCACCAGGCAGATCAGCAGCGCCTTCTGCGGCAGGTAGCCGAAGAAGACGGCCGCCACGCCCGCCAGCGCCACGCCGGTGCCCACCGCGCCGATCAGCAGCAGCGTCTTGCGCCCCGCCTTGTCGATCAGGCTCAGTCCCACGATGGTGAACAGCAGGTTCATGGCCCCGATGATTACCGCCTGCACATCGCTGGAAACCTTGCTGAAGCCGGCGTGGGCGAAGATGTCGTTGAGGTAATAAAGGATGGCGTTGATGCCGGTGAGCTGGTTGAAGAAGCCGATGCTCATTGCCAGGAAAATCGGCAGGGCGTACTCGCGGCGGAAGAGCGGCTCGTTGGCGCGATGGTGCTCCTCGTCGATGGAGCGTACGATGGCCTGCAACTCCTCTTCATAGGTTGTCTCGCCGGTGAGGCGCAGCACCTCGCGCGCCTCGTTGAGTTTGCGTTGCTTCACCAGCCAGCGCGGGCTGCGGGGAATGAAGAAGAGGCCAAGCAGGAACAGTAGCGCGGGAGCGGCGGAGATCCCCAGCTTGACGCGCCACTCGGCGCTGCCGAACTGTCCCAGTCCGACCAGGTAATTCGACAGGTAAGCCAGCAGGATGCCGGTCACGATGTTGAACTGGAACAGTCCCACCAGCCGCCCGCGCCAGCGCCCGGGGGAAATTTCCGCGATGTACATCGGCCCCAGCACCGAGGAGCCGCCGATGGCGATGCCGGCCAGCACGCGGAAGCCGATCAGGGCGCCCCAGTTCCACGCCAGCGCGCAGCCCAGGGCAGTCACGAAATAAAGGATCGCCAGGCCGCGCTGGCTATCGCGGCGTCCCCACTTGTCGCCGGCGGGACCTGCGACCGCCGCGCCGAAAATGGTGCCGATCAGGCCGCTGGCCACGGTGAATCCCAGCCACCACGGCGTGAGGCGATAGGTGACGGTCAGCGCTTGCGTCGCGCCGGAGATGACGACGGTGTCGAAGCCGAACAGCAGCCCGCCGATGGCGGCGATGATCGAGCTGCGCAGCAGGAAGGCGTTCGGCTTTTGAGGCGCGGTCGCGGCCGCAAAATCGCTGGATGCCACAGGCTCTCCTGATGAGGCGAGCGATTATACCTTCGTGCCCTTCGTGTAACCTTCGTGTCTTTCGTGTGAACAAGAAGAGCCGGCTCACACGAAGGACACGAAGGTCACACGAAGGCGAGTAAGCGAGATCTCTGCCAAATCGCCAGATCACCAGATCGCCAGATTTCCTCGCTTGTCGTACCATGTCCTGCTTGCTCATACCCTGGAGGGTCGCAGTGATCAGCCGCATTCGCGCCGCTGTCCTGTTTGTCATGGTCATGTCGATTGCCGCCGCGGGGCAGGGAACGCCCGCAACCAAGAGCGGTGCGAAGTCTTCCCAGCCGAGCGCGGCTGGGCCACACGCGCCTGGGCCTCCGGCCAACATCACCTCGCCTCCGGGTACGCTCTACGTAGTTCCCTACGCCCACCTCGACACCCAGTGGCGCTGGGAGTACCCGCAGGTCATCAGCGATTACCTGGCGCACACCCTGCACGACAACTTCGCCCTCTTCGCCAAGTACCCGCACTACGTCTTCAACTTCAGCGGCGCCAACCGCTACGGCTTTTTCAAGGAGTACTACCCCGCTGACTACGTGAAGCTGAAGCAGTACATCGCCCAGGGCCGCTGGTTCCCCGCAGGCTCGTCGATGGAGGAGAGCGACGTCAACTCCCCATCGGCAGAGTCCATCCTGCGCCAGGTGCTCTACGGCAACGAATTTTTCCGCCGAGAATTTCACGTGGCCAGCGCCGAGTACATGCTGCCCGACTGCTTCGGCTTTCCCGCCTCGCTGCCCAGCATCCTGGCGCACGCCGGCATCAAGGGCTTTTCCACGCAGAAGCTGACCTGGCATTCGGCGGTTCCGGAGGGCGGCCCCGATTCGCCCGAGAAGACGCCGGTCGGCATTCCGTTCAATCTCGGCCAGTGGGTCGGGCCGGATGGCAAAGGCGTGATCGCCGCGTTGAATCCGGGCAGCTACAGCGCCGATATCCGCTACGACATCACCAAGTCCGCGGCGCCGCCTTCCTTTGCCGATGACGAAAATGCTATGCGCAATTTCGTGGATTGGCCGGGGCGGGTGAAACTCGACGGCCAGGTCAGCGGCCTCTATACCGATTATCACTACTACGGCACCGGCGACATCGGCGGCTCGCCGCGCGAGCGCTCGGTGGCGCTGATGGAGGCGATCCTGACCAAGGGCATGGCGACGTTGCCGGGTCCTCGCCGCCGCGGAGAAGATCCTGACTTGGCGGCTGCGCCCGCGGGTCCGCCGGTGCGCGTCGGCGACGGGCCGCTGCATGTCATCCAGGGCAACGCCGAGCAAATG
>DASUBK010000477.1:0-7970 GCA_035763305.1 Terriglobales bacterium
GCGCCTGCACCTACGTAAGCGCGCCTGCACCTACGTAAGCGCGCCTGCACCTACGTAAACGCGTCTGCGCTAGGCGATCGCGCGCGGGCGTGCCGCCTCGGCAGAGAAGGCGGCCACCGCGGTCTTGGTTTGCGGCGCGGCCGCCTTGGCTGCCGGCTTCACCCGCTCTTCATTCAACAGGCGGCGGAGAGTGCGAAGGTCGTTGAGGATGCGGCTGCTGTGGGCCATGTGGAGTTCGAGCTTGGTGAGGCAGTAGGCGGCCATGCGCAGCGCCTCTACCTGGCGGCGAGCGGCGCCGTTGGACGCGCCCTTCTGCACATCGGCTTCGATGTCCTGCTTGGCTTCGCGCACGGTCTGGGCGAGCAGGCCGACGAAGTCGTGCGCGCTCTCGATGCTGTCAAAGGCCTTGCCGCATTCCCGGGTCATCGCAATTCTCCTGGCTGAGTTTGCCGATGGGTACCAACGAAGAGGGGCGCAGCCGCTCCGGCCCTGGGCGGCCACAACGATTGTGCGCGCAGCTCCCTGGTTGCGAAACGCCTTCTTGCGACATCGCGGCGATCGCGGTTCCGTAGCGGAAATTCGCTTTCGGGAACGCCAACATGCGTTGACGCGGGGCGGGGTGACGCACCTCACATACACCCTGCGGTGGTGAACGCATGATGCAAATCGTTCGCGCAATGCGCGCGGATGATTCGCTTCCAACCTCCACCGGCGGGACCCAGCCGGCCACTGCGCCACCCGGCCCGCCACAGAGATCGTCCCGGCAAACATACGGGCTTCGTTCTAGAGAAGAGCTCTCATGATTGCTTCGGTCAGCGCCCTGCAGTCCCCCGCGCAATGGACCTGGTGGGGCGTGCCCGGGTGGGCGCTCTTCTCCGTTATCACGCTGCTCGGCACCCTGGGTTTCGCCTATATCGTAAAACGACGTTTAGCGCCGTTGCTGGCGGCGGCGCCGGATCCGCGCTTCGATCATCCCGGGCAACGGCTGGGCCACGTGCTGCAATTCTGGCTAGCGCAGTGGCGGCATCCGCGCTACCCGCTGGCCGGCGTTCTGCACATCCTGGTGTTTGCCGGGTTCCTCATCCTCGCGGCGCGGGCCTTCACGCTGCTCATTCTCGGGATTGACGACGGGTTCGCGATGCCCGGCCTCACGGGCGAGGCCGGGCGCGCGTACGACGTGGTGCGCGATTACGCCGCCACGGTGGTGTTCGCGTGCATGGTGTTCCTGATGGTGCGCCGGGCGGTGTTCCGGCCCGCGCGCTACGCGGGGAAGCCGGGCCGGGCGGCGGACGCCATCTTCTTATTGGCGCTGATCGCGGTGCTGATGCTGGCCGACGCGGTGTACGACGCGGCGCAGGCGGCGGCGGAGGTCCAACACGGGCAGGCAGCCGAACTGCCGGCGACATTCTCGATGGCGTGGCTGCTGATGGGCTGGTTCGTGTCGCTGCCGGTGGCGGCACTGCAGCGGCTGCATCTCGGCGGGTTCTTAGCGCACGAGATCACCTTCTTCTTTCTGTTGTGCTACCGGCCGTTCGGAATCCAGTTCCACGTGGAGACGTCGCTGTTCTCGATTTACTTCGCCAAGCTGGAGCGTGAGCGGCTCAAGCCGGTGCGCTGGGGCGTGAGCGACGCGGACCTCGGGCAGGTGAAGTCGTTCGGGGTGAAGACGTTCACCGACTTCACCTGGAAGCACATGCTGGACTTCTATTCCTGCGCGGACTGCGGACGATGCGCGGAGCAGTGCCCGTCGAAGGCGGCGGGGCGGCCGCTGTCGCCAAGACTGCTGACGACCAAGGGGAGGGACTACGCGTTCGCGGCGTGGCCGGTGCTTGGAAAATGCCGAGTGCCGAATGGCGAATGTCGAGTGGAGGCACCGCAAAGGGCGCAAAGGGACGCGAAGGACGAATGCCGATTGCCGAATGTCGATGGCCGCATTGTCAGCACGAACGGAGCAGGGATCTATTCGGAGGATGAGATCTGGTCGTGCACGACATGCGGGGCGTGCGAGCGGGAGTGCCCGCTGCTGGTGGAACACATCGACAAGATCGTGGACCTGCGGCGCGGCCTGATCGACGACGGCAAGGTGCCGCAGACGCTGCAGAAACCGTTGAAGGCGCTGGAGAGCCGCGGCAATCCGTACGGGAAGCTGGAAAAGAAGCGCGGGGATTGGGCAGCCAGTCCCACGTCTGCCCGAGGCGGGCAGTCGTGGGGCACCATCAACGTGCTTCATCATCCGAACGGCGCGGACACGCTGTACTTCGTGGACAGCATCAGCTCGTACGACGATCGGATGCAGGCGATCGCGCGGGCGACGGCGCGGATTCTGAAGCGGGCGGGAGTGAAGTTCGGAATTCTCGGAGCCGCGGAGAAGGACAGCGGGCACGAGGTGCGGCGCTTCGGTGAGGAGACGCTCTTCCTGGCGCTGCGCGACGAGAACACCGAGGCGATCCGCGCGAGCGGGGTGAAGCGCATCGTCACCTCCGATCCGCACGCCTTCAACGCGCTGACGCACGACTACACAGATGTTCCGCCCGTCGAGCACATCAGCCAGGTGCTGGCGCGCGCGGTGAAGGCGGGAACGATCCAGTTCCAGCCCGTCAACGACGGCCAGTTCTATGCCTATCACGATCCCTGCTACCTGGGGCGGCACAACGAGATTTACGACCAGCCGCGGGCGGTGCTGGACGCGATCCCGGGTCTGAAGCGGGTGGAGATGAAGCGCGCGCGCGACCGCTCGTTCTGCTGCGGGGGCGGCGGGCTGATGCTGTTCTACGAAGCGAAAGAAGAGGAGCGCATGGGTGTGAAGCGGGTGCGGATGGCGGCGGAGGCGGGCGCCAGCGTCATCGTCACCGCGTGCCCGTTCTGCCTGGCGAATCTCGAAGATGCAATCAAGGTGGCGGGAATGGAAGGAAAGATGGCGGCGATGGACCTGGCGGAGCTGGCGGAGAAACAGATGGCGGAACCCGGGTCGGAGACCCGGGCCACACAGGCAAGGACACATACGAGTGGAGGTCTGAGGTGAAGATTCTGGTCTGCGTGAAGCGCGTGCCCGACACATCGGACAACGAGATCGAGCTCCAGGGCGACGACATCCGGCGGGACGACCTGGTGTACTCGGTCAACGAGTGGGACAACTACGCGGTGGAGGAGGCGCTGCGGATCACCGAAAGCCTGGAGGGCCAGGTGACGGTGGTCACGGTGGGCGGCGACGACGACGAGGAGGTGCTGCGGCGGCAGATGGCCATGGGCGCGAAGGAAGGAGCGCTGCTGTCCGCCGGCGACGGCCTGGGCGGCGCCGAGGTCGCAGCGGTCCTGGCGGCGTACGCGAAGAAGGGCAACTTCGATCTCATTCTCACCGGAGTACAGGCGGAGGACGGGTGCGCGCAGGTGGGCGGCATGCTGGCCGCGCTGCTCGACTGGCCGTTCGCGTCGCTGGTGAACGCGATCGAGGTGATGGGCGGGAAGCTGAAGGTGTGGCGCGAGGTGGAGGGCGGCGACAAGGAGATCAACGAGATCGACCTGCCGTGCGTGCTCTCCATCCAGACCGGAATCAACGAGCCGCGGTATGTCGGGATGCGAGGGATCCGGCAGGTCGCGGCGGTGCCGATTCCGAAGCTGGGCAAGAAGGAGTTGGGGATGTCGGCGGACGCGGCGGGGAAGGTGCGGCGCGAGGGCTACTTCGTGCCGGCGGTGGGGAAGGGCGCGGAGATGCTGCAAGGCAGCGCCGGGGAGATGGCCGACAAGGTGATGGAGCTGATGAGAGCGAAGGGAGGGCTGAAATGAGAGTCTTCGCGTACATCGAGCACAAGGCGGGTGCGCCCGACGACACGGCGGCGGAACTGCAGGCGGCGGCGAAGAGGATCGATGCCGCGGCCGCGCCGGTGGCGATCGTGACTGGAGCCGGGGCGGAGTTGGACGCGGCGTGCGCGGCGGCGGCCGAAATGTATTCCGAGGTATGGAAGGTCGGGAATTCCGCGCTCGAATACCCCAATGCCGAACTGGTCAGGCAGGCGGTGGTCGCGGTGGTGCCGCGGGGAAGCGTGGTTCTGATGCCGCACGATCACTTCGGGATCGACCTGGCGCCGGGACTAGCGGTGAAGCTGGGAGCGGCGTACGTGCCGGACGTGGTGGCGATCGAAGTTGTTGCGGGCACGGAGTTGAAGGCCGTGCGGCAGGAGTTTGGGGGGCAGGTGAGCACGCACGTGGTGGCCGATATCTCCGCGGGCGCGGTGCTGACGGTGAGGCCGGGGGCATTTCAAGCCGGTGGAGCGTACCCAGCCGAGGGCGGTCGGGGCACAGAAGCGCGCGAGGTCGCGCGCGGTCCATCTCACGCAAACATTCTCGACAAATCGGCGGAGGTTGGGGCGCTGGTGGCGAAGCGGCGGTACCTGGGGCGGATCGCGGCGGAAGCGGGCGACGTGGACATCACCAGGCAGCCGTTGCTGGTGTCCATCGGGCGCGGCATCCAGGAGCAGGACAACATCGCCATCGCGGAGGAGCTGGCGGAGGCGCTGGGCGCGGTGGTCAGCTGCTCACGTCCGGTAGTGGACGCGAAGTGGCTGCCGAAATCGCGGCAGGTGGGCACGTCGGGCAAGACGGTGAAGCCGAAGGTGTACCTGGCATGCGGCATCAGCGGGGCATTCCAGCACCTGGCGGGGCTGAAGGGAAATCCGTTCCTCATCGCCATCAACAAGAACCCCAAGGCGCCGATCTTCCAGGTGGCGGACGTGGGAGTCGTGGCGGATTTGCTGGAGTTTTTGCCGGTGCTGACGGAGAAGGCGAGGGAGATGAGGCTAACGGCCAAGTAACACGACCCCAGGGGCTAAAGCCCACCGTCGTGGGGCCGGGAACTTCGCGGGCCTAAAGGCCCGCGCTTCCACGGTACTCCGCGATGGGGGGTTGAAGCCCGCCGGCAGGATGCCGGCGCTACACAGGGGCCGGCGCTGCATCAGGCGGCGCTACATAGGATGCCGGCGCTACGAAGAACGCGGCGCGACGTTTGAGAGGCGGTCATGATCACGAATAAGACGCTCATGCAGGTCCTGAAGGCGCTGAAGGAGTTCGCCAAGCGGCAGTTGCCGGACGAGAAGCTTATCGAGCTGGACGAGAAGGACGAGTGCCCGCTGGAGATCGTGCGCGCGATGTGCGATCCGGACAAGCTGGCCATCCAGCTGCCGTTTGTGCCGGAGGAGTACGGCGGCATGGGCGGCGGCACGTTCGACGTGTACCGGATCTGCGAGGAGATGGCGCGCATCGACCTGGGTCTGGCGACGTCGGTGTTCGCCACGTTCCTGGGGAGCGATCCCATCACGGTGGGCGCGACGCCGGAGCAGAAGAAGGCGTGGCTGACGCGCATCGCGGAGGAAGGAATCCTCTTTGCCTACGGCGCGACGGAGCCGGAGGCAGGCAGCGATCTGGGATCGCTGCGCACCACCGCCGATCCGGTGATCAAGGACGGCAAGACGGTGGGCTACAAGATCAACGGCGCCAAGCAGTGGATCAGCAACGGCGGCATTGCCGACGCGTACTGCGTGCTGGCCAACACGCCCAAGGGTCCGAGCTGGTTCATCGTGGAGAAGGGCGCCAAGGGGTTCACGCACGACGAGCCGGAGGACAAGCACGGCATCCGGCTGAGCAACACGGCGGCGCTGGCGTTCAACGACGTGTACGTGGAGGCGGAGCGGCTGGTGGGCGGCGTTGAGGGAGAGGGGCTGACGCAGGCGCAGCTGGTGTTCGGCTACACGCGGCTGATGGTGGCGGCGTTCGGGCTGGGCGCGGGCTGGGCGGCGCTGGACCGGGCGATTCCCTACTCGAAGAAGCGCATCCAGGCGGGCGCGCCGTTGGCGGAGAAGCAGGGCTACACCCACAAGCTGATCACGCCGCACGTGGTGCACCTGGAGGCGTCGCGCGCGTATATCGAGGAGTCGGCGGAGCGGACGGACGGCGGCGCTCCCGTGGGCAGCCTGAACACCGAGGGCGCGATCGCCAAGTACATGGCGACCGAGGCGGGCAATGCGGCGGCGGAGGCGGCGATCCAGGCGCTGGGCGGCTACGGCTACACCCACGAGTACATGGTGGAGAAGATCTCGCGCGACGTGCGCATCACCACCATCTACGAGGGCACCTCCGAGATCATGGAGATGACCATCAGCCGGGATCGCTGGCAGCTGCACCTGAAGACGCGCGGCCAGTACTACCACGACGAAGCGCGGAAGATGGAGGCGCTGCACGGGAAGCATCCCGACGTGGGCGCGGATGTGGCGGCATTGGCGCTGCACGCGCTGGCGGAGACGATGGAGAAGGCGCGGGTGGCGCGATTGACGCGGCACCAGCACATCCTGTTCCGGCTCGGGGAGTGGATCGCGTACGCGGAGTGCGCCGCGTGCTTCGCGCGCCGGGCTGCGCGGGCGGCGGAAAAGAAATTAAACGAGAAGGCGAACCTGCGCTTCGACGCGACGGCGCTGGCAGCGATGAGCCGGACGTTTGCGCGCGAGGCGGCGTTGAAGGTCGCGGAGGAAGGCTTGCGCTGGTGCGTGGGCGCCGGCGGCGTCAGCGCGTCGGAGATCGCCGATTTCGAGAAATCCCTGAATGTGCCCGCCATTCATCGCACGCAGGCGGGCTTGCTGCAGGACACGGACTTCATCACGGACGTCCTCTACGATCGGGTCGCCAAGACCGCAAGACTGTCCGCATAGTCGCTGGTCGTCAGTCGCTAGTCGTTGGTCGTTCGCCTCGAAGCTTCAGCCACCGATCGCGAACGGCTACCGACAGACGACTAACGACCGGCACAGGAGTGTCGTCATGGAAAACTCCGCTCATCGGCCCATCGCCATCGTGGGAATCGGCGCGGTGATGCCGGACGCCCCCAATGCGGCCGCGTTCTGGGAAAACATCAAGCAGGGACGGTACTCGATCAGCGAGACGCCGAAGGAGCGCTGGGACGCGGAGCTGTACTACGACGCCGATCCCGCCGCGCCGGACAAGACGTACTCGAAAATCGGCGGCTGGGTGCGGGAGTACGCGTGGGAGCCGATGAAGTGGCGCATGCCGATCCCGCCCTGCGTGGCGGAGGCGATGGACCCGTCGCAGCAGTGGGCGATCGCCTGCACGCGCGATGCGCTGGAGGATTTCGGATATCCCAAGCGGGCGCTGGAGTTGGAGCGCACGGCGGTGATCCTGGGCAACGCCATGGGCGGGGAGAGGCACTATCGCACCGTGCTGCGGACGTGGTTTCCGGAGCTGGCGCTGGACCTGGAGGCGGGCGCGAGCTTCGCGTCGCTGCCGGAAGCGGTGCAGAAGAAGATCGTGGAGGAATTTCACCAGCGGCTGGACACGCGGCTGCCGCCAATCACCGAAGACACCATGCCGGGGGAGCTGTCGAACTGCATCGCGGGGCGGATCGCGAACCTGTTCAACTTCCGCGGGCCGAATTTCACCGCGGACGCGGCGTGCGCGTCGGCGATGGCGGCGATGTGCGCGGCGGTGGAAGGGCTGTCGGCGGGCGACTTCGATGCGGCGATCACCGGCGGGATCGATCGCAACATGGGCGCGTCGACGTTTATCAAGTTCTGCAAGATCGGGGCGCTGTCGGCGACGGGATCGCGGCCATACGCGGAGGGCGCGGACGGCTTCGTGATGGGCGAGGGAGCGGCCATCTTCCTGATGAAGCGGCTGGCGGACGCGGAGCGCGAGGGCGACAGGATTTACGCGGTGCTGCGGGGGATCGGCGGATCGAGCGACGGCAAGGGCAAGGGCATCACGGCGCCCAACCCGGTGGGACAGCGGCTGGCGATGCAGCGGGCGTGGGAGAACGCGGGCGTGTCGCCGGCGACGGCAACGCTGATCGAGGGGCATGGGACGTCGACGCGCGTGGGCGACGTGGTCGAGGTCGAAAGCATGCTCAACGTGCTGGGGAGCACGGGGCTGCCGGCGCACTCGGTGGCGCTGGGATCGGTGAAGTCGAACATCGG
>DASUBK010000478.1:0-12765 GCA_035763305.1 Terriglobales bacterium
GATCGCTGAAGGCCACGATGCCCTCCGAGCATCGCCCCACTGCCACCCGCGTCCCTTCCACATTCACCAGTACCAGTTGGCCGTCGGCGATCTCCTCCGCCGCGCAGACCGGCTGGTCCCAGCGGGTGAGCGTAACCTCTCTCCACTTTCCGGCATTGGCATAGCGGTGGTCCACGCCGATCTGGTTGCGGTACACCAGCGTCGCCCCTAACCAGCCGGAATACAGCAGCAGCGCGGCGCCCACGCCGGAGACGATCAGGCTGATCCGATCGGGCATGTTGGGGCCGCCGCGATACACCACCGAGGCGATGAACAGCGCCATGACAACAGAGTTCAGGATTCCGTGCGTCCATCCGCGCTTGCGAGCGCTGGACTGAGCCGGCACCACGCCGAACAGGTCGGTGGCGCCGGCGATGGCGGCCGCAGCTCCGGCAAACAGGCCGGCAACCGCGCAGTACCACCCGGCTGTAGCCAGGCCGTTGTCGGGACGCAAAAAGCCGATGAGATCGAAGGCGAAGCTGGTGATGAACAGTCCTATAGGAAATGCCACCAGCATCGGGTGAATGGGATGAGACTTGATGTGGGCGCGCGCAAGCATGGCTGCTCCTCGAACGGGCTCTACTTACATGGAGGGAAGCGCCGGGACAGGGGATGGCCGGAATCGCACAGCAGCTCAGAATCGGACGGCGGAGGCCGAAGAATTGAATATTGAAACTTGAGTATTGAATATTGGCTGTGAGTTCAGGAGGGCGCAGCCAATTTTCAATATTCAAGTTTCAATATTCAATTCTTCGTTCTTCCCCCGCCATCTACAATCGTTCTTGCACCATGCAAGAACCGATCCTCTTCTGGGTGGTGTTCAACGCCTTCGTGCTCCTGCTGCTGGTGCTGGATCTCGGCATCTTCCAGCGGCGCGCGCACACCATCCATTTTCGCGAGGCGATGCTGGCCAGCCTGGCGTGGTTCGCCCTGGCTGGCGCCTTCGCCGCCGGAGTGTACTGGTACCGCGGGCGGGCTTCGGCGCTGGAGTTCGTTACCGGATACCTGGTGGAGGAGTCGCTCAGCGTCGACAACCTCTTTGTCTTCCTGCTGATCTTCCGCTACTTCCGCGTGCCCACCGTCTACCAGCACAAGGTCCTGTTCTGGGGAATCCTGGGGGCGCTGGTGATGCGCGGCGTTTTCATCGTGGTTGGGGTCAGCCTGATCCGCAACTTTCACTGGATCATCTACGTGTTCGGCGCCTTCCTGGTCTACACCGGCTTCAAGCTGCTGGGCGCGCGCGAGGCGGAGGTCGACCCGGAGAAGAACCCGGTCCTGCGGCTGGTGCGGCGCTGGCTGCCGGTCACGCCCGATTTCGTGGGCGGCAAATTCTGGGTGCGCGATCCCGGCCTCTATGCCACCCCGCTCCTGCTGGTGCTGATCGTGGTGGAGACCACCGACGTGCTCTTCGCCGCCGACTCCATCCCCGCGGTGCTGGCCATCTCCCACGATCCCTTCATCGTGTACACCTCGAATGTCTTCGCCGTGCTCGGCCTGCGCTCGCTGTATTTCGCGCTGGCCGGCATGATGGAGGCCTTCCATCACCTGCACTACGGGCTGGCCGTGATCCTGATGTTTATCGGAGCGAAGATGCTGGCCTCGGACCACTACCACATTCACACGGGAATCGCGCTGGGAGTGGTGGCGGGGGTGCTGGTGATTTCGATCGCCAGCTCGCTGCTGTTTCCCAAGAAAGTCTGACTTTGTCGCCCTTCGTGTGACCTTCGTCGACTTCGTGGGAACCCCTTCTGTCGAAGAGGTATTTCAGTACGTCAGTATCTCGACCTCAACAGGATCGCTTGCATCGAGATACTGACGTACTGAACTACTGAAATACCTCGTCGTCAGCGAGAAAGCTCGCCAACGTTACTTCTTTTTCTTCTTCGCCTCTTTTGCCGCTTCCTTGGCTTCTTTGATGGCCTGGTTCTGCTCGTCGAGCAGCTTGCGCGCGTCGTCCAGAGTCGAGTTCACCGACTCGGTGTCGTCCTGCAAGACGAACCGGTAGCTGGCGCCCTCTTTGCTCGCGCCTCCGCCGGCGTCGGCGGATTCTTTCAACGACCGCAGCTTAAGCTGGAACTCGCTGGCGCCCTCGATCACCTTGGCCAGCGGCTTGCGGATGTCAATCTTCTTGTCGGCGTAATCGTCGAGATTGTCGGAAAGCTCGTCCATGATCTGCCCGAAATCCTCCAGCAGATCGCGAATGCGCTGCGGGCGTTCGTCGGCGAAGCGCGGGTCCTGGCGGATCTGGTCCAGCGCGGCCAGGCGGGCGCGCGCGAAGGTGACCAGCAGCGGCAGGCGTTTTTCCGGCTCCTGGGCGGTTTCGCGCAACTGGTCGATCTCGGTGTCGTTGAGCGCGTCGTGCCGCTTGGTCTGGGCGGCGAGGGCGGCGGCGAGCAACAGCAGGGAAGCGACAACCGCGGTAGCGCGTTTCATGAGATTACCTCTTGAACATGGCGGCCAGCAGATCGCTGCGCGCCGTATCCAGTTTCTTGACGGCGGCGGCGACCGGCGCGCGATCGTCGTAGGCCAGCGTCTTTCCCAGATCATTCATGTGCTCGGTCAGCTTGCGCACGGCGATCTCGGTTTGCTTCATCCGCTTGCGAGTTTCCTTGGCCTCGGCGATGGCGCGCAGGCCGTAGGTCACGATGTCCTGCACTGCCGCCTGCGCCTTGGCGGTGTCGCCGGCGTCGAAGAGATGGTCGGCTTCCTTCATCTCCCGTTGCGCCACCTTGACGCACAGCTCGATGCGGTCCTTGCCGGGCTTGGCGGCTGCGACGCGCTCTTTCAGCGCATCCAGCGTTTCCGACTTGTCGGCCGCTGCCGCGGCCACACTCGCCAGCAGCAGCAGCACCGCGATTCTACGCATGCTCACTTCTTCTTGGCATCGGGATCGATGGCGATCAGCCGGTGCCGCGCCTTCCATTCATTGTCGGGAAAGCGGCCGTTGGACACCGCCAGGAACTGGCGATAGTTCTCGGCCGCGTGCTGCCAATCCTTGAGCTGGTCGTAGGCTTGCGCCCGCAAAAAATACGACCCCGGACTCTCCGGCGCCAGCTTGGCCTGCGCATCCAGCGCGCGGATAGTCAGCGGATAGTTCTTGTTCTCGTAGGCGGTGGTCGCCAGATCGCCGTACGCGGCGGTGAGGCGCGGATCGAGTTTCAGCGCCTCCACGAGCTCGGGCTGCGCCTCCTGGTACTTGTGCTGGTTGAGCAGAATGACGCCGAGGAAGTGGTGCAGCGACGAATCGTTGGGCGCCGCCGCCATCAGCGTGCGCACCTCCGACTCCGCCTTGTCGTACTGTTTGTCCTGGATCAGGTAGGTCACGTACTCGCGGCGCAGCACCTTGTCGCCGGGATTCACGCGCAGCGCGGCTTCGAGTTGTTCCCGGGCCTCAGGCTTCTTCTCCAGGATCATCACCCGCGCCAATTGCGCCTGCGCGGTGGCGCTCTGCGGAGTGAGTTGAAGATAATGACGCAGCGCTTCCTCCGCCTCGGCCAGCTTGCCGGATTTGCTGGCCACGTTGACCACCCCGGCCAGCGCTTCGTCTGACTTGGGATCGAGTTCGGCGGCGGCGCGGTATTCCTTGCCGGCCCCGGCAAGATCGTTGCGCTGCTCCAGCAGCATGGCGGCCGACAGGTGCGGCTCGGGATCCTTAGGCTGGAGCGCTGCGGCCTTGGCAAACGCCTGCAGCGCGCCCCCCGCGTCGGTTTTCTCCAGCACGTGGCCGAGCGACAGCCAGGCGCGCTCCAGCCCCTGCTCCGGCTGCGCCGTGGGCTTGAGTTGGGTGGCCTTACGCAAAAAAATAGCGGCGTCGGGATCGTTCCTGCGCGCCAGCAGCAGGCCGAGGTTCAGGTTGCTCTCGAAGACCTCGGGTTTGGCTGCCACCGACTTGCGATAGGCCTCGATCGCCTGGTCACTGCGACCGGTGGCATTGTAGACGTATCCCAGGTCGTACCAGGCGCGGTAGTCGTTCGCATGCGCGGCCACAGCCTTGGTCAAAAGCTGTTCCGCGGTGGCCAGGTCCTGTTTCTCCAGCGCCGCTTCCGCCTGGTCCACCTCGGGCGAGGACTGCTGGACTGTTTCCTTGTGATGACGAACTGTCTGGCCCGAGCCGATGGTGCGGGTTTGCCCAGCCGCCGCGACGGCGAGCGCCACCAACAGCGCCGGGATGTGCGTGCACGCCCGCATCAAGACTTCTGGCCGCTCGCCTTGCGGGAGCCGCCGTTACTTCGAGAGTTGCCGTTTCCCGATAGGATGCGCGCCAGCCACTTTCCGGTGTACGACTTTGCACTGCGCGCGATCGCTTCCGGCGGGCCCACCGCCAGCACCCGCCCACCGCGCTCGCCGCCCTCGGGACCGAGATCGATCACCCAATCGGCGCTCTTGATGACGTCCAGGTTGTGCTCGATCACCAGGATCGAGCCGCCCGCGTCAATCAGCCGCCGGAAAGCCGAGAGCAGCTTGCTGACGTCGTCGAAGTGCAGCCCGGTCGTGGGCTCGTCGAAGATGTACAGAATCCGCGGCTTGCGTTTGCCGTCTTTCTCCTCGTTGTGCTGCACCTCGCGCCAGCGTGGGTTGAGGTGCGCCGCCAGCTTGATGCGCTGCGCTTCGCCGCCCGAGAGCGTGGTCGCCGACTGCCCCAGCCGCAAATATCCCAGGCCCACCTCATCTAAAACCCGCAGCTTGTCGGTAACCTTCGGCGCCGCCTGGAAAAATTGCAGCGCCTCGCGCACTGTCAGGTTCAGCACCTCGTGGATGTTTTTGCCGCGGAAGCGGATCTCCAGCACTTCGGGCTTGTAGCGCGTCCCCTTGCACTCCTCGCAGACCAGTTCCACGTCGGCCAGGAACTGCATTTCCACCGTGACCGTGCCGTCGCCCTGGCAAGCCTCGCAGCGGCCGCCGGGAATGTTGAAGGAGAAATGCCCGGCGGCGTAGCCGCGCTTCTGCGCCTCGGGCAGGGAAGCGAACAGGTCGCGGATGGCGTCGAACGCCTTGATGTAGGTCACCGGGTTGGAGCGCGGCGTGCGCCCGATCGGCGACTGGTCCACCAGCACCACCTCGTTGACGAACTGCGCGCCCTCGAGATTCTTGTACAGGCCCGCGATCGCGGTGCCGTCGGTCTCCTTCATCGCCGCCAGCAGCGCCTGGTAGAGCACGTCGTGCACCAGCGTGGATTTGCCCGACCCCGACACGCCGGTCACCGCCACGATCATGCCCAGCGGAATGGAGATGTCGATGCTCTTGAGGTTGTGCGCGCGCGCGCCGGTCAGCTTCAGTTGCTGCGCGCCGGGTTTGCGCCGCACCGGCGGCATCTGGATGCGCAGTTCGTCGCCCAGGTAGCGTCCGGTCAGCGAGGTTGGGATCTTCTTGATCTGCTCGTAAGTGCCGGTGGCGATGACCTTGCCGCCGTTTTCGCCCGCGCCGGGCCCGAGGTCGATGATGCGGTCCGAGGAGCGCATGATCTCCGGATCGTGCTCCACCACCAGGATGGTGTTTCCCAGGTTGCGCAGATCGTGCAGGATCTTGATCAGCTTGGTGGTGTCGCGGCTGTGCAGCCCGATGGACGGCTCGTCCAGCACGTAAAGCGTGCCCACCAGACGCGAGCCCAACGACGTCGCCAGTTGGATGCGTTGCGCCTCGCCGCCCGACAGCGTGGACGACAAGCGGTCCAGCGTCAGGTACTCCAGCCCCACCTCGTTCATGAAGCGCAGGCGCTCACGAATCTCCTCCAGCAGCTTGCCGGCGATGTCGCCTTCTTCGCGCGACAGTTGCACCTTGTCGAAGAACTCGATGGCCTGCTCGACCGTGAGCCCGCAGACCGCGCAGATGTCCTTGCCGCTGATCTTGACGTGCCGCGCCTCGGGCCGCAGGCGCGCGCCGCCGCAGGTCGAGCAAACGGAATACCCGCGGTAGCGGCTGAGAAATACCCGCACGTGCAGCTTGTACTTCTTGCGCTCCAGGTGCTGGAAGAAGCCGCGCACGCCGTCGAACTTGCCGTCGCCATCGATCACGAACTGCTGCTGCTCCGGCGTCAATTCGACCCAGGCTACGTCCAGCGGCACGCCCGCGGCCTTGGCGTAGCGCTTCATTTCCGTCGCCAGCGGGCGGTACTTGGGCTTGGTCCAGGGCTCGACCGCGCCTTCGTTCAGGCTCTTGCTCTTATCGGGGATGACCAGGTCGAGATCGAAATCGATGGTATTGCCGAAACCCTGGCAGCGCGGGCAGGCGCCGTAGGGATTGTTGAAGGAGAACAGCCGCGGCTCGGGTTCCTCGTAGCGGATGCCACACTGCTTGCACTCGAAGCGATGCGCGAAGCGGAACTGGCGCGGCGCTTCGTCGTCGCTGGGCGCGGTCTCGAAGACCACCTCGCCGGCTTCGCGATAAGCGATCTCGGTCGAATCCACCATCCGCGAGCGGATGTCAGGCGCCACCGCGATGCGGTCCACCAGCACGAACACCGGTTCGGCGAAATTCACGTCCAGCAGCGACTCCGGGGTCGAGAACTCGAACACCTGCCCGCGCTGGAAGAGTCGGTTGAAGCCCTTCTTGCGCAGTTCGAAGAGCGTGGCCTTGAGAACATCGCCGGGTTCGAGCTTGTCGGCGACCGGCGTGGCGTCCGCCTTCTTCCGACCGCGAGCCTTTGCCTTGGGCTCGATGGGACGCCCCGCCGGCGGCTGTAAGGGGAAGAGCACGTTCAGGCGCGTCCCTTCGGGCAGGCTGAGAATGACGTCGGCGACCTCGTCCACCGTGTCCTTGCGAACTTCCGCGCCGCATTGCATACAGTAGGTCCGCCCGACGCGGGCGAACAGCAGCCGCAGGTAATCGTAAATTTCCGTGGCCGTGGCCACCGTGGAGCGCGGGTTGCGGGTGGAATTCTTCTGCCGGATCGCCACCGCGGGTGCGATGCCGTCGATTACGTCCACGTCCGGCTTCTCAATCCGCTCCAGGAACTGGCGGGCGTAGGCCGACAGCGACTCCACGTAGCGCCGCTGGCCCTCGGCGTAGATGGTATCGAAGGCGAGGGAAGACTTGCCCGAGCCCGACACCCCGGTCACCACCGTGAGGGTGTTGTGCGGAATCTCGAAATCGATGTTCTTGAGGTTGTGGACCCGGGCCCCACGGACCACGATGGATTCGGTGGACATCGCGTAAGAGCGCAGCAGGACCGGCGGCTACAGGCGGCGTCAATCGTGCTGCGGAATCTTTTGATTATAAAGGCTAGGGCGGGGAGCTCTCAAATGGCCCACGGACGGATGGAGGCCGGTCGACCCCGACCGGCCTCTCATATCGGACTCCCGAAAATCGTGGAAAGGCGCTAGGCAATTTCCGCGGTGGAATCGACCTCCGCCTCGGCTTCGAGTTCTTTCTCCTTGTACTGGAACGCAAACCCCACCAGCACGCCCATGATGGTGATGGGTGGAACCAGCAGCACCAGCACGCCCTTGCTCAGCGCGTTCTTGCCCCTGACGCTGGCGCCCATGGCCGACTGGTAGCACATGATGCAGCCCTGGCCGAAAGCGGGCGCGGCCAGCGCCAGTAGCAATGCGAGAGTGAGCAGGCGGATCTTCATTTGGGTGGCAGCGCCAGGATGCGGAACGCATCTGCGAAGAAGACGCACATCAGCAGCAGGCAGACACAGAGCGATACCATCATCAGCCGCCGCATACGCGGGATTTCGAACTTCATGTGCATGAACCACAGGATGATCAGCGCCGATTTGACGATCGAAAGGCCAATCAAGATGGTCAGCATCTTGACCGCCGGCAGCTGCATGTAGGCGAGCAGGACTTCAATGCCGGTGGCCACCAGCAGCGCCACCCACACCACGTAGAACTGCTTATGACTGTGGTGGGTATGTTGCTCCACTACATGTTCGGCGGTAATCGCGTCGGAAGTACCCATCAATCTCTCCTCAATCGGAATCACGTAGCCGCAGGCGCCTTCGCCTGCGGGGCGAACTACGTAATCTTCGTGGACATCAAGTACACCAGCGGAAAGATGAACATCCACACCAGGTCGACGAAGTGCCAGTACAGCCCGCTGACCTCGATATCGTTGGCGGAGAACTTCTTGCCCGTCGAGCGCAGCACCATGATGCCCAGGATGACGATGCCGATGGTCACGTGCAGCATGTGCAGGCCGGTCAGGGTAAAGAATGTCCCGCCGAACTGCGCCGCGCCCCAGGGATTCTTGCTTGGCGTCATGCCCTTCTCGATCAGCCCCAGCCATTCGCGGATGTGCAGCACCACGAACAGGGCGCCGAAGAACATGGTGGCCAGCAGCCACTTGATACTCCAGCCGCGGTCGTTACGGCTCGCTGCCGAGACCGCCAGCACCATGGTCAGCGAGCTGGTCAGCAGCGCCCCGGTCATGATGGTCGCGTTGATGATGCTCTCGCTGGTGAACGGCGTCGGCCACGCCGGATTCGACACCCGCGAGTAGCTGTAGGCGAACAGCAGCGCGCCGAAGGTCAGCGAATCCGACAGGATGAACAGCCACATCCCGATCTTGTTCGAGAAGGTGGAGAACAGGGACGGCTCGTACCCATCCTGCAGCTGCGTCGGGTGAAGGACCGCATCGGCCATGCTTCGTCGTCTCCCTCGGTGGAGGCCGGTCGACCTCGACCGGCGCTCGCTACGCCGCGAATTTCATCAACGCAAAGATGTACAGCCACAACAACGCCATGAAGTGCCAGTACCACGCCGTGACATCCACCACGATCCGCCGCCGCTCCACCGAGCGCGGCAGGAAGGTCACGAACCCCGCATACAACAGCGCGATCACTCCTCCGGCCAGATGCAGGCCGTGCATGCCGGTCAGCACGTAGAAGAACGAACTGGCCGGGCTGCTGGAGATGGCAAAACCGGTGTGATACATCTGCCGCCAGGCCAGCAACTGTCCCGTCAGGAATCCCAGGCCCAGCACCACGGTGACCGCCAGCCAGGGGAACCGCTTAGTGTTGCCTGCCGAAATACCCGGCATGGCCACGATCGGCGTTACGGCCACGTCTTCAAACGCCGCCCGCCGCGCCTTTTCGATGGTGAAGCTGCTGGCCAGCAGCAGCAGGGTGTTAACCAGCAACAGCGCCATGGGCAGCGTGACCGGCCGCCAGTCGCTGACATATTGCCCCGTGGCCGAATCGTACGTCCCCAGTCCCTGGCGCACGATGTAGGCGCTGGTGAAGGAGACGAACAGCATCACCACCGCCGCCAGTCCCACCGCCAGCCCCAGCCGGTACCGTCGCAACTGCTCGGAAAAATCGGGATAGCTGTCGTCGCGGCCGCCCCCGCCTCCGCCGCCGGGATGCCGCCGGATGGGCCCACCGCCGCCGCCGCCACCCACCCGCGGCTGCGGCGCTACTTTGTCGATCTTCAACGTCGGATTCAAGGTCGCCATAACAGAAAAGGTTTCCGATGTTTCGAAGGTTTCAAAGGTTTCGATGTTTTGCCGGCGGTTTCGGAAACCTCTGAAACCTCCGCAACCTCCGCAACCTTCGTCCTCAGTGTCCTTCCGGCGTCGCCACCGCCGGATCCGTCTGCATCACGTAATCCTTCGCCGTGCCCGGCACGCTGTACTCGTACGGTCCGTTGTTGACCACCGGAACCACTCCGGCGAAGTTGTCATGCGGCGGCGGGTTGGAAGGCGTGGACCATTCCAGCGTGGTCGACTCCCACGGGTTCAGGTCCGCCTTCTTGCCCTTGAACATGCTCCAGAACAGGTTGAAGACGAAGACGAACTGCGCCGTGATGGTGATCACCGCCGCGATGGTAATGAACTTCTCCACTCCCCAGAACTGCTGCAGGTACGCGACCTCCGTCAGCTGCGAGTAGCGCCGCGGCCGGCCCGCCAGACCTTCGTAGTGCATGGGGAAGAAGATGGCGTAGGCGCCGATGAAGGTCGCCCAGAAGTGCACCTTGGCCAGGCCTTCGCTCATCATCCGCCCGAACATCTTGGGGAACCAGTAGTAGGTCGCGGCAAAGATGCCGAAGATCGCCGCCACGCCCATGATCAGGTGGAAGTGCGCCACTACGAAGAAGGTGTCGTGCAGCGGGATGTCCAGCGTGGGCTGCGCCAGGAACGGTCCGCTCAGCCCGCCGGAGACGAACAGGGATACGAAGCCGATGGCGAACAGCATCGGCGCCGTGAAGCGGATCCGGCCCTTCCACAGCGTTCCCAGCCAGTTGAACGTCTTGATCGCCGAGGGCACGCCGATGGCGATGGTCATGAAGCTGAAGGCGAACGCCGAGTAGGGGCTCATGCCGCTCATGAACATGTGGTGCCCCCACACGAAGAAGCCCAGGATGCCGATGGCCAGCATGGCGTACACCATGGCCTTGTAGCCGAAGATCGGCTTGCGCGAAAAAGTGCTGAGGATCTGCGAGGTCACGCCCATGCCGGGCAGGATGGCGATGTATACCTCGGGATGGCCGAAGAACCAGAAAAGGTGCTGCCATAGCAGCGGCGAGCCGCCGTTGTGTTTGACCATCTCGCCGTTCAGCACCAGGTTCCCGGGAACGAAGAAGCTCGTGCCCAGGTTGCGATCCAGCAGCAGCAGCACGCCCGCGGCCAGCAGCACGCCGAACGCCAGCAGGCCGAGAATCGCGGTGATGAACCACGACCACACCGTCAGCGGCAGGCGCATCATCTTCATGCCGCGGCAGCGCAGGTCGAGCGTGGTGGTGATGAAGTTCAGCGCTCCCAGCATCGACGCGATACAGAAAAACGCGATGCTGATCAGCCAGAAGTCTTCGCCCATCTGCTGTCCCGGCCCGGCGGATTGCAGCGCGCTTAAGGGCGGATAGTTGGTCCACCCCGACAGCGGCGCTCCTCCCTCCACGAAGAAGGCGGCGATGATGAACACGAAGCCGACAAACGTGGTCCAGAACGACAGCATGTTCAGGATGGGAAACGCCATGTCGTTGGCGCCGATCTGGATGGGCAGGAAGTAGTTGCCGAAGCCGCCCTGCGGCGCCGTGGTCAGCACGAAAAACACCATGATGGTGCCGTGCATGGTCAGCAGCGTCAGGTAGGTTTCCGGCTTGATGTCCCAGCCCAGGATGCTGGCCGACGGCCACACCAGGTGGATACGCATCAGCAGCGACAGGAACATCCCGACGAATACCGCCGTCAGGGCCAGGAAGTAGTACTGCAGCCCGATGATCTTGTGGTCGGTGCTGAAGATGTATTTGCGGATAAAGCCGGTGGGCGCGGCATGCGCGTGCGCCGTCGCCGCCCCGTGGGAGCCGTGTCCGTTATCCATTCTTATTTCTCCGCCTCGCGTTGCCCAAGCCAGGTCTGGAATTCCTGCTCGCTCACCACCCGCACCACCGCGTGCATCTTGTAGTGCCCGAGACCGCACAGTTCAGCGCAGGCGATCTCGTAGGTGCCTTCCTTGTCGGGCGTGAAGTGCATGTGAATCGCCAGCCCCGGCACCGCGTCCTGCTTGAAGCGGAACGCGGGAATGAACAGGCTGTGGATCACGTCTTCCGAGCGCAGCGTGATGTCCACCTGGCGATTGACCGGCAACACCATCACGCCGGTCACCACGTCGTCCTTCGCCGCCGGGTCGTCGGTATCCACGCCCACCGCAGCCATGCCGCCGGACGACGGATCGACCAGTTCCGGCTTGGTGGGCGCGTACTTGCCGTCCGCCCCCGGGTAGCGGAAGTACCAGGCGAACTGCATGCCCGTAGCCTCCACCTGCAACGCGTCGGCCCTGGCGGGCTCGAAGCGCTCGCGCGCCCAGATGTTGCTGCCCGCCAGCAGCAGGCCGAAGAAGAGGATGGCGGTCAGCGTCGTCCATACGGCTTCCAGCTTGGTGTTGCCGTGCGAGTAGTGGGCCGGCGGCGCTTGGCCCCGGTCGCGGTACTTCCACGCGAAGTACCCCAGCCCTACCTGAGCGGCCACGAATACCACGCCCATGCAGATGAAGGTGATGTCGAACTGGCGATCGATGGAAGGAGCGACCGCGGAAGCCGCGGCGGGCAACCACCAGGTTTTGGCGACAAAGAAATACGAACCGGTCAGCGTGATCAGGGTGATCACTACCAGAAGCGCGAGGCCCATTCGCTTGCCACCCTCCCCCGGCACAGAATGACTGCGGCCGAAACCCGCCGTGAGAGCGGAGCCCGGGGCAGCCGCGCAATATATCACAAGCACCTGTGATCTGCGCCACAGCAATTTGTGAGGCAGCGGACTTGTGGATGAACAACACCGGAACGAACACCCAACGCGGAGCAACGGAGGACGCGGGGGGATTCCAGATTTCAGATTGAAGCTTTCAGATTGAAGATTGTCTTGCGCTCTTCTTCGTACTGCCTGAACAATTGAAAATTGAATAAGGACAATGGAATATTAAGTCTGGCCGGCAAAACGGGCGACCTCACGGCCAATATCCAATATTCAATTTTCATTTTTCAATTCCTCGTTCTTCAATCTGAAATCTTCAAGCTGAAATCTCCCCCGGCAATCCGTTCGCCGCGACCACGCCCGCCAGCCACCGCCCCGACTCCTTGATCGTCCTGCGCTGCGTAGGGAAGTCCACGTACACGAGTCCGAAGCGCTGGTTGTAGCCCAGGTGCCACTCGAAATTGTCCAGCAGCGTCCAGGCATGAAAGCTGCGCACCTCGGCGCCCTCCTGCATCGCCCGATGCAGCGCCCGCAGGTAGCCGTCGTAGAACGCGATACGCCGCTGGTCGTGCACCACCCCGTCCGGCCCCGGCCACT
>DASUBK010000479.1:0-2583 GCA_035763305.1 Terriglobales bacterium
CTCTTGCGGCAGATGATCACCGAGAGCGTGCTGCTTGCCGCCCTGGGATGCCTGGCGGGAATCGTGGTGGGACAGGTGGCCACCGCTGCGATGCGCGCCGTTCCGATGCAGACCGAGGAAGCGTTTAACCTCGACTTCCACTTCGACTGGCGTGTCCTCGGCTATCTTTGCGCCGTTTCGCTGGTGACCGGGCTGGCGGTCGGCATTACGCCGGCGCTGCGTGCAGTGCGCGGTAGTCTGAGCCAGGTGCTGCACAGCAGCGAGCGCGGCTCCAGTTCCTCCCGCCAGCGCTTTCGTAATGCGCTGGTGGTGTTGCAGGTCGGCGGCGCACTGGCGCTGATCGTGGCGGCCGGGCTTTTCCTGAGGAGCCTGCGCGGGGCCGAACGGGCGGACCTGGGATTTGATCCCGTGCATGTGTTGAATCTCTCTTTCGATCCACACGAGATCGGTTACACGCGCGAGCGGGCGGAGGAGTTCTACCGCGCCGTGCAGCAGCGGGTGAGTTCGCTGCCGGGAGTGCGCTCCGCCAGCCTGGCCGCCGCTGTGCCGCTGGGCGAGACGCCGTTCGGCACCCAGGTGCTGCTGCCCGGCCAGTCGCCGGGCGGGAATCATCAAGCGTTGAACGCCGTGTTCAATGAGATTTCGCCGGAGTACTTCAACACCATGGGCATGAAGCTGCTGCAAGGGAGGAACTTCAATGCAGCCGATCGCGCCGGCTCTCCCGACGTCGCGTTGGTCACGCCGGCGCTGGCGCAGCGCCTGTGGCCCAACCAGGACCCGATCGGCCGCACCTTCTTCTCCGGGGAAGAACCGAAGCGGCCGCTGCTGGTGGTCGGGATGGTGAACAACAGCCGCTACACGCAGGTTTACGATCCGTGGGATGCGCTGTACTTCGTGCCTCTCGCCCAGCACTTCATGATGACGCAGACCCTGCAGGTGCGTACGGCAGGGAAGCCGGAGGACGCCGCGGCGGCGATCCTGGGCGCCGTCGCGGCGGTCGATTCGACCATGCCGATCTACGGCGTGCGCAACATGAGCGACGCCCTGCACGGCTTTAACGGCCTGCTGATGTTCGAATTTGCCGCAGGCCTGGCGGCGATCCTCGGCGGCATGGGTTTGTTGTTGGCGATGGTCGGAGTTTATGGCGTGTTGTCGTACGGTGTGAGCCAGCGGACGCGGGAACTGGGAATTCGCATGGCGCTGGGCGCGCCACGGCCTGCGGTCATCCGCATGGTGGTCCGTCAGGGACTGAAGACGGTGGCGACTGGGTTAGTTCTGGGCATGCTGTTGGCCTTGGTGGTAGGACGGCTCCTGGCGGATTTCCTGGTCGGCGTTTCGCCCGCCGATCCGCTGACCTACATCACCGTCACCCTGCTGCTGGCATCGGTCGCGGTACCGGCGGCGCTGCTGCCGGCGCGGCGCGCTACCCGCATCGATCCCGTAGTCGCCCTGCGCGCGGAGTGATCAAGGCAGGCCGGTGATGCGCACGCCGGCGAACTTCAGCTTGTGGCGAATGTTGATGCCGATCAGCAGAGCGGTGATTGGCTCCACGATGCGGGCATTCTCCAGTTTGCCGGCATCCACCGCGCGCAGGCCGGGAATCTTCTCGATCAGGGCGAAGGTGGACTTCTTGGCGTCGGCCTGATCGCCGCACACCAGGACGTCGCAATCGATGGGGTCGCCGCTGCTCAGCAAGGCGGCGGAGACGTTCTGGAAGGCGGCGACGACCTTCACTGAGGGCGGCACGGCTTCCGCGACCTGCTCGGCGGCCGAACCCTGCCACACACCGATGGTGCGCGTGCCACGATCGCCCACAGCGGTGGCCAGCGGCACGGTGGTGGTGATCAGCAGCGCGTTCTCGCGGAAGAAGCCCTTGACCTGCTTGAGCGTGGCGAGTTGCGCTTCGAAGGGCACGGCGAGAACCACCACGTCGGCAGCGGCCACGGCGGCGGTATTCTCCATACCCTCGATGGGCGCGTTCTTGCCGACACGGTCCACCAGTTCGTGAGCGGCGAGGCGGGCACGCTGCTCGTCGCGCGAGCCGACGATAGTCCGGAGGCCGGCGCGGGCCCAGCGAACCGCCAGTCCCCGGCCCTCCGGGCCGGTGCCGCCAATGATGGCGATGGTATTGGTATCCATAAGAAGGTTTCGGATGTTTCGGAGGGTCCGGATGTTTCAGAAGTCTCCGAAGTTTCGCGATCGAAACTTCCGAAACCTCTGAAACCTGCGAAACCTTACCGAAACAGGTCCCGATCTCGGGCGCGAATCAAGTGCCGGGCGTTGCCGCGCGCCGGCTGCCAGGCGAAGCCGCGGATGATGCAGGCCGGTACCCGCGACAGCTTGCCCGAAGCCAGCCCCGCCATGCACGCCAGTTCGTCGGCGACGGCTTCGAGACTAACACGCAGTTTGTAGCCATAGGGGTCGCGGCGAGAACGGTCGTCGCGAAACGCTTTCATGCCGGCGAGCCCGATGGCAACCTCGGTCAGCCCCTCGCGCCAGGGCCGTCCGAAGGTGTCGGTGATGATGACGGGAACGGCGAAGCCGAGATGCGCTTTCAGGCGGCGAAATAGGCGCTGGGCGGAG
>DASUBK010000480.1:0-12985 GCA_035763305.1 Terriglobales bacterium
ATCACGTAGCCGCAGAGCCTGCCCTGAGCTTGTCGAAGGGCGCCTCGCCTGCGGACGTTCGCTCCCCAGTGTTTGATAGGCCCCGGCGCCCTCGCCGTGGCGGTCCTCCACCCACCCGAAAATAAAACGCCGCGGGCGCCCTCGCCCGCGGCATAAAGATCCGGACCGCGCGCGACCTCGCGCGCAATCATGACTACTGCTCCGCTCGCACCTGATCGAGGATCGGCCGCCCCAGCCCCTGTACTTCCTTCCCCGCGACCCCTTCGAGATCAAACACCACCACTTCGTTCTTTCCCCTTCGCAGCCACGCCCCGGGAACGTACAACGTCTGCTGCGGCCCGATCTTCCAGAACCGCCCCAGCATATGACCGTTCACCCAGGCCACTCCCTTGCCCAGTTGGCGAGTATCGAGAAACGTGTCGCCGGGCTGAGCGACCTCAAAGGTCCCGCGATAGAACGCCGGTCCTGACGCGGCGCCGCTCGCGAATCGCAGCTGCTTCAAATCCGTCATCGGCAGCGGATACACCGTCCACCCGCGCAGCTCGTCTCCGTTCAGAGTCACTCCGGAAATTCCCGCCCGCTCCTCGCGCAATCCTTTGCCGAAGTTCACTCGCCCGGTGTTCTCTACCAGGATGTCGACCGTCGCATTCGCTGCAAGATCGACGTTGATCGCCTCTTGCCCCAGCCGCCGGTCGAGCGTGCCTACGCTCCCGCCATTCACAAGAACCATCGCGTAATCCCGCAGGTCCTTGAGCCGAAGTTCCCCGCGCGTTGCGGCAGCGATCTTCGTGCGGTAGAGAATGTAACCATACGACTGCCCGTACTGCTCCATCGGTCGCGGCACGTCACTCTGCAGTACAACGCACAGATCCAACAAATGTTCGAGCGGGGCGGACTCCTTCAGCTCCACCGCCGGAAAGGAAATCGCCGCCGGCGTCTTCGGCACCGCTGGCAGCGCTTCGCCTTTTCGATGCCGCGCGATGATCTCGCGAAACGCGAAGTACTTCGCCGTCGGCCTGCCCGACTCGTCCAGCGCCGCATCGTAGTCGTAGCTGGTCGTGTCGGGGTGATACGTCTTGTCGAGATTGGCGCCGTTCATGAACCCGAACGTCGTTCCGCCGTGAAACATGTACAAACTGACCGAATATCCCTGCGCCAGCATCCACTCCAGTTCCTTCTCCTGCTGCGCCGCGTCGGTGGCGTGATGCTCGCGGCCCCAGTGATCGAACCACCCCGCCCAGTACTCGCCCGACATTAGCGGCTGGTTCGGCCGGAACTTCGCCAGCGCCGCGAACGCCTCCTTCGCTTCGCCCGGCCCGAAGTTCACCACCGCGGGCAAATCCGGCAGCGTTCCGTTCGGCAATTCTTCCGCACCGTCGGCGGTGTACAGCAGCGCCTCGCCCAGGCCTGCATCCTTGATGGCATCGCGAATCGCCGCCATGTATTCGTGATCGGAGTCGAACGATCCGTACTCGTTCTCCACCTGCACTGCCAGGATGGGCCCGCCGCGCGTGATCTGCAGCGCCGCTAATTCCTCGCCCAGCCGTTTCAGCCAGCGCCGCGCCGGCTCGAGGAATTTCGGATCCCGGCTGCGCAGGACCATCTGCGGGTTCGCCAGCAGCCACGCCGGCAAGCCGCCCAGGTCCCACTCCGAACAGACGTAAGGCCCCGGACGCAGCAGCACGTACAAACCTTCCTGCTGCGCCTCGCGAATGAATTCGGCGACGTCCAGTTGTCCCGAAAAGTCGTACACGCCCGGCCGCGGCTCGTGCAGGTTCCAGAACACGTAGGTGGTGATCGCGTTCAGGCCCATGGCGCGCGCCTTCTTCAAACGATCGCGCCAGTATTGACGCGGGACGCGCGCGTAGTGCATCTCGCCGGAGACGATCTGGAAGGGCTTGCCGTCGAGCAGGAAGTCATGGCCGCGAGTGGTGAAGCTGTGTTGCGGCGCTGCGAACGCAAGGCTGCAATACCAAACGACTGCGAGAGCGCTAGTGACAATCTTCAATCGTGTCATCCTGAGCGAGGCGTCAGACCCGGAGCGCAGCGAAGGGTCGGACGCCGAGTCGAAGGACCTTGTGTTTTTTACGCCGTGGCCGTTGTTCCACGTGGAACAAACGAAAACACGGAAGTGATTTCGAACTTTATTTTGCTGCTGCTTCCCATAACGGGAATCTCACTGGCTCTGCAGCACCAGCACCTCGAACGGCTTCAGCGTGAACTTGTGCGGCTGGCCGCCACGTAATTCGATCGCCGGCAACTTCTCATCCTCTTTCCAGGGGCTATGCAGGCGGAACGAACTCGCCGCACCCGGCGGCAACTCAAACGCTTTCGCAACGTCAATCACGATGCTCTGCTCTTTATCGCTGGGATTGCGCAGCACCAGAATCCCCTTGCCCGGCCTCCATGACGCCCACCCGTACACTTCCAACTGCCCCGGATCGCCGCCGAGCCAGTGCGAATCCACCAGCGTGCCGGCGTTGGCGCGCGACCACCTCGCCGCCTCCGCCAGATTGTCCCAGTCCTCCGCCGACAGCAGCGACGGCGTGATGTACATCTCCTGCAGTTGCGTGCCGTTGCCGAAGTAATCGCGCACTTCGTTCTTGAAGTCGTGCTGCGGATCGTCGCCCAGGTTCTTGGCGTGTTGCGCGTAGATGAGCCCGTGCAGCATGAGCGAGTTCAGCGGGTACAGCGGCCCGGCCATGACCACGTGTTCGTAGACGTCGGCGTCGCGATAGGTGATCCAGCGCTCGCGCCACGAGCCGACCCCGGTGAACGAATGGTCTTCTCCGCCGCGCCAGATGGAATCCGCATAGCGCAGCCAGAAGGGCGACGGGTACGTTCCGGTGGTGAGATTGACGTACAGGTCGGGCTTGATGCCGCGCAACTCGCCGATCAGGTGGATGGCGGCGTCGAAGTCGCTGTCGAACTGGCTGCCCGGCACCACGCGGTCGGCGTTGCCGGTGCCGTCGAACTTGAACTGGTTGACGCCGTACTTCTGCATCATCGCCACGCAGGTGTCGCGGAAGAGCTGGTAGTACTTCGGCCCGGAGAGGGCGAAGCCGTTGCCGACGATCTCGTAGCCCGCCGCCTTGCCGGCCTCAACGCGCTCCTGGCGCGGCTTGCCGTAGCCGCCCCAGGGCGACATCCACACTCCCGGAGCCGCGCCGTATTTCGCGGCGTCGGCGCGCACCTTGGTGAAGCCGTCAGGAAAGCCGGAGTTGAACTTCCACAGCGTTGCGGGATCGTCCCAGCCGTCGTCGAAGAGATAGGAGCTGAGCGTGACGCCGCGCTGGTCGTGCAGTTCGCGGCCGAAGGCGTTGACGCGGTCGAGCGCTCCGGCCTCGTCGTACTTGTTGAAGTAGCCGAGGTCATACCACGAGTTGTAATGCAGGAAGGTGCGGTAGGGATGGGCGCGCTCGCGCTCGACATAATAAAGGAAGGCGCGGCGCATCTGGCCCGGCGGCGCGACACCGATGACACTGGAATAGGTGACGGATTGCCCCGCCTTGAGCGGCAGCTCGCGCTCGATCTGGCAGCGCGCGCGGCCGAGAGCCACAGTGCAGTAGGAGAGCGGGTGCTCGAAGCCGGCGAAAGTGTCTCCGGCAACGACCGGCGAGCCTTTTACCGTGCCGGCCACATGCGCATCGGGCGCGCGCCAGTCCACCAGCCGCACTTCGGCGATCGGAACATCCGCGGTGGTGGCGGCGAGCGTGACTTCCTGGCGGATGTAGTTGGAGCCGTCGCGCAGCATGGCACGCCAGGTGACGCGCAAGGGCGTGGAGGGCGCCTGCAATTCGACGGTGACGGACTGGCCGGGCAAGCGGTCGGAAGCGCGCGAGGCATTGGGCTCCGGCTTCAGCGCGGCGATTGCGGGCGCGCCGGTTGTCTCCAAGTCGGAGGCGCGCAGGATGGTGCCGTCGCGCAGGATGAGCACGAAGGGATCCGCCTGCGCGATGGATTGCTGCGCCAGTCGGTCGGTAAAGCGCAGCGAGCCGAGGTGGTTGCCGTCGATCGCGGCCAATTGCGTGACCACGCCATTGCTCATCGACAATCCGGCGGGCACGGATTGCGCGTGCGCCGCGCCGGGACCGGGCGCGAAGTACACCTGCGCCGGAGCGGCGATTGCGACCAGCAGCGCCGGAAGAGCGAAATAGCGTCGCCACGTTGAAGGGGCCCGCCGGCAGGATGCCGGCGCTACCAATACATATTTCATTGTGCCGCCGTTCTCAGCTGCGGTGTGCCCGCAGGCTTGCTTACCACCGATCCGATCACCAGCCCCGCCGCGGCCAGGGCGAACGAGCCCAGCCCCGCATAGCTGGCCGGCACCTTGAAAAAGAAAAACCCAATCGTCGCCACTGCGCCTCCGGTGAGCGCCATATACGCCCCGAAGGTCGTGGTCCGCTTCCAGAACAGCCCGCCGATAATCGCGATCAGCGTCCCGGAAAGATAAATGGACGCGGTGATGTTGAGATAAAAATAGGTTGGCCCGGGCAAGGTGTACCACAGTCCCCAGAACATCACGAACAGGCTGACAAACAGATTGGCGCCGCGGTTGAGCACCACCTGCTGGCGCGAGCTCAGCGGCCGCTTGCGCAAGGGGAGAATAATGTCCTGGGCGACGATGGAGCTCCACCCCAGCAGGTACGAGGAGTTCACCGACATGGTCGCCGCCAGCATTCCCGCCACCACCAGCCCCAGCACGCCCGAGGGCAAAATGCCCGCCAGCATGCGCGGCATCGCCTCCAGCGAATTCTGCTTCGGCCCCAGCATGGCCAGCGCCGCGATGCCCCACATCATCGGCATCATGCCGCGCCCGAGAAAAATAAATCCCGCCCAGGAAAACACCTTCTTGCTGATCTCGGGACTGCGGGTGGAAAACGTGCGCATCGCCGTGGTCTGCCAACAGGTGTGAATCGCCAGCCACACCAGCACCTGGAAGACGATGTAGGCCCAGCCATAATCGGCGCTCACCAGCGGATCGAAGCCGCCGCGTCCCATGGTCATCCGCACGCTGTTGTACATGTTCGTCAACCCGGCGGAGTGTACCGCCCACAGCGTGATCAGGATCGTCCCCAGGCTCAGCGCCACGAACTGAATGAAGTCGGTGATGACGATGGACACCATCCCGCCGAGCACGGTGTACACCAGTTCCAGCAGCAGGATGCCGGTCATCACCGCCTTGATGTGCGTCAGCGAGATGCCGGAGATGATGGCCAGGAACGTGCCTTCGACCTTGAGGAACACGCCCATGTTGAGAATGCCGCCGGTGGCCACCAGCACGCCGGTGAAGACGCGCAGGTTGCGGCTGAACTTGGCCTGGAAAAATTCCGGCACGGTCATCAGGTTCAGCGCGCGCATCTGCTTGACCACGAAGCCGGTGCGCCCGATGACGATCATCACCACCCCGGCGATCAGCCCGTTGATGAACGACGCGTACCCGGTCTTGTAGCCCAGCTCCGCGTAGTACATGAAGGTGATGGTGCCGATCTCGGTGGCGGCCAGGGTGGCGATGCCGATGAAGGTTCCCAGTTCGCGCCCGGCAACGAGGAAGTCCGCGATGCCGCCGACGAAGCGCCGCCCGTACAGACCTGCGGCCAGCGTTGCGCCTACGTACACGGCGACGATGGCCCAATCGAGGCCGGTGAAGTGAGTGGCCATCAGCGCTCCCGCCGTTCGGCGGCGAGCCCGGCGAACATCTCGCGCAGGTCGCGCGCGCCGCGCACCAGCACGATGACCGCGATCACCGCGAAGGCGGAGCCGGCGAGGAAGAAGTTCGCCATCCAGAAGTAGTACCAGGCGTCCATGCGGAGGCGGAATTGTATCGCAGGAGGCTGGATAAGACCTGAGTGGACCGCGCCTGCCCTCGAGCGCAGCGAAGGGACCTCGTGCGCAATCCATGAAAGGGTAGGCCCCGGCGCCCTCGCCGGGGCCGCCGCGTGCGTTGCCCGAATCGTCGTCGCGAGGGCGCCCCGCCCGAGCGCACCTATTGCGCCGCGCACCACTAGATGGCTCGCGCGGTCCGCAGATCAATCCATCGCTATACTGTCCCCGAGCCGTGCCCGACGTCGCATCCCAACTCGTCTCTGCCGGAATGGCGTCCGCGGCTGCAGAGGCCAAAGCAAAGCTCATGCACGCGGCCGAAGAGGCGCTCGGCGGCGAGGCCGTCTGCCGCTTCTTCGTTCCCGGCCGCATCGAGGTTCTGGGCAAGCACACCGATTACGCCGGCGGCCGCAGCCTGCTGTGCGCGGCGGAGCGCGGCATGTGTGTGGCCGCCGCTCCCGCGAACGGCGATCGTCTTCATGTCGTCGACGCCGTGCTTCCCCGCCGCGCCGAGTTCTCCCTGGATCGTGGGGCTCGGGTCTCCGACCCGAGGGGACACGGGTCGGAGACCCGTGCCACACAGACAGGTGCCACACAGACAAGTGCCGCACAATTCGGCCGTGTGCTCTCCGGCGGAGGCGGCTGGGTCAACTACCTCTCCACCGTGCTGTCGCGGGTGAACGCCAACTTCGGATCGCTGGGCGGGGCGCGCATCGCCATCGCCAGCGACCTGCCGCGTTCTTCCGGCATGAGCAGCTCCAGCGTGCTGATCGTCGCCACGTTTCTCGCCCTTCGCGAACTCAATCGCCTGCGCGAGCGCGAGGCCTACCGCGCCAACATCCACTCCGACGAAGATCTCGCCGCCTATCTCGCCTGCATCGAGAACGGGCAGAGCTTCCGCGGCCTGGCCGGCGAGCGCGGCGTGGGCACCTTCGGCGGCAGCGAAGACCACACCGCCATCCTCTGCTGCCGGCCCGGCGAACTGGCGCTGTACCGCTTCTGCCCGGCGTCGCGCGAAGCCTCCATTCCTCTGCCCGGCGAGTGGGTCTTTGCCATCGGCAGCAGCGGCGTGATCGCCGACAAAATTGGCAGCGCGCGCGACAAGTACAACCGCGCCTCGCACGCCGCTGCTGCCGTCCTGCGGGTTTGGCGGGAAGCGACGGGCCGCAACGATTCCACCCTGTTCGCGGCTGCGACGTCGTCTCCTCAGGCGCAGGGGAATATTCTGCGCGCGCTCAGTGGCCCGCGTCTGCCAAAAGCAGGCAGACCCTTCGACGAGCTCAGGGCAGGCGGTGGGGCACCAGGCCTTTCCGAGTTCTCCCGCTCCGAACTGATGGACCGCTTCGACCAGTTCTGCCGCGAGAGCCTGCACATCATTCCCGCAGCGGCGGAAGCGTTGCGCCGCGGCGACCTGGAAATCTTCGGGCTGCAGGCAGACGAGTCGCAGAGCGCGGCGGAGCTGCTGCTGCGCAACCAGGTGCCGGAAACGGTCCACCTGGCGCGCAGCGCGCGGGAACTGGGCGCGGCCGCCGCTTCCGCGTTCGGCGCCGGCTTCGGCGGGGCGGTGTGGGCGCTGATCAAGACCGCTGACGCCGCGGATTTTCTGCGCTCCTGGCGCGAGGCCTACATCTCCGCTTTCCCCGCCCGCGCGACGCAAGCGCAATTCTTCACCACCAGCGCCGGCCCCGCTGTGGTGCAAATCTCGTCCTAAGAATTGAGTGATGTGGTGATTGGGTGATTGTGTCGGAGGAAACCAATCTCCGGGTTACGGCGATTCTGTCGCAGTCAGACCAATCGCCCAATCACGATATCAGCCAATTCCTTACGGTCGCGACTCCGGCGCCGCTTCGCCAGGAGCAGTTTCAGATTCCGACCGCGCGCTGATGGTGTTCCGCAGGAAGCGGATCACGCGTGTCATGATCTCTTTGCGCTCCGTCTCCGGCAGGCGCACCTGGTCGTAGTCTTCCAGGATGTCGTACATCGCCGCCGTGTATTCCACGTAGCTCGGCTTGCCGACAATCCAGAACTGGTAGGAGCGCGCGCCGTCCTCAGGCGTGTTGACGATGACGGTGGTGTGTTGCACGCCCGCGGCGCGCGCCGCCTGCGGCGAAGCGTGCAGCACGAGGATCGAGGGCAGCGGCCGTCCGGCGACGCCCAGTTCGCGCGAGACCAGGTTGAGGCACGTCTCCAGGCGCTCACGCGCGATCCGGGTGCCGGCGCCGCTGGAATCGAGGAACATCAGGGAATTGGCGGGAGTTTGCGCGACGGCCAAGGACGACAGCAGCGCAACAAGCAGGATGACGACAACCACTCGGGCCAGGTACATGGGGCCCCCTCTGCTCCCCGGCCCGGTTTATGAATGCGTAGAAACGAGAGACCCGTAGAGGGCCGAGGCAACAGCTTATTGTTGGCCTGCCTGCATATGGCTCCCTGTGACGCCGCTCACGGTCGCAGACGTCTTTCCCGAATTGGGAACTCGCATCAGGCCAATCCGCCAATCACCGACTCACCCAATAAAAAGGGGCCGCGCCGCAGCGCAGCCCCGAAAGTGACTTCCGGAAAAAGCTAGAAGTCGAAACGCAAACCCCATTGGATGAACCGCGGCCGGTTGTACTGCGTGCTGAGCACGCCGAAGCTGGACGGTGTGGCAATGTCCAGCGCCGCCGACGGTCCGTTGTCCGACAGTTCGGGGTGGTTGAAGGCGTTGACCATCTGCACCTCGAAGCGGGTGGAGAGCCGCTCCGTGATCTTGGTGGTCTTGCCCAGGGACATGTCGACGTTCCAGCGGCCCAGGCCGCGCAGGCCATTGAAGTAGCCGGCGCGCGGGTCGGAGAACAACGGCAGGCGGAAGCCCGCCGCGACGGCATCCGGATTGGCGAAGATATTCGGATAGCCGCCCTGGAACGGCCCCTTATCGCTATCGGAGCCATAGCCGTTGGAGCCGATGGTGACCGAATCGTGCCGGCTGGCGATGAAACTCTTGCCGGGGTTGATCGGCACCATGCTGGAGGAATCCACGTAGCCGCTGCCGTCGCCGAATTCCAGTCCGCTGTCGCTGTTGTAGATCTGGATCGGCGTGCCGCTGGCGGCGGTGAAGATCCACGAGGTGCTCCAGCCTCCAATAATCTTGTCGATCACATTGGAACTGCTGGAGAAGGATTTGCCTCTGCCGAAGGGCAGCTCGTAGGTGGCGACGAAGTTGAACGCGTGCCGGCGATCGAACTGCGACGGACCATAGCTGCGATCCGGATAGTAGGCGTCCATCATGCTGTCGATGATGTCCTGGTTCCAGCCGAAGGAGTCCATGGACTTCGACAGGGTGTAGTTGGCGTCGAATTGCAGGCCACGGCTCATGGCCTTGCGCAGGCTGAAGAACAGCGCCGCGTAATTCGACCGGCCCCGGCTGGCGGTCACGTCCGAGCCGGTGTATTGCGTGGTGTACGGCATGAAGCTGCCGCTCACCCACTCCGTGTCGAGGTCGGTGAAGACGCTATACACGTCGCGGATGGCGAAGCTGCCGCCTTCCTTGGCCACCACTGCGGCAGTGCAACTGGCGTACGCAGTCGGCACGTCCTTGGCGTCGTGGCTGCAGTAATGCGAAGCCGTGCCACCCAGCGACGCCTCCCAGAAGGGCTGCACCGCCGGCGTTCCACCGCCGACGATGGCCGTCTGCGTAGCGTCGTAGGCCTGGGCAAAGGTCTGCCCGCCCATGGTGTACATGTACGGGATCTGGTTAGTGTCGATCTTCTGATACAGATCGCGCGCCCGGCGGCCGATGAACCCGACTTCCAGGATCATGCGGGCCGGCAGCTCGCGCTGGATGCTGAGATCGAAGACGTCCGCGGAGCCGACCTGGCGCCGGGGATCGATGTGATAATCGCGGGTGACATAGGGATAGCCGCCGATGCCGGGCTCGATGGGAGCCGTCACCGGCGGAGGATCGGGAATCGCGACCGAGTTGCCGTTGACCCCGATGCGGAACGCGGTGGCAGGAGTCGCGCCGGTCGTCGTGGTCACCACGCCGGCACATCCCCCGGCCGCCAGTGGACCGATGCAGGATGCGGTCTGGCCGAAACCGACGCCCAGAGTCGGCGTCATCACCAGATCCACGCCCGTCATGCGGTCATACACCCGCGTCCAGCCGCCGCGGAACACGGTGTGCTTGTCGCCGAACAGCCTGCCCAGGATGCTGTCCTTGAATTCCGGGTTCCAGGCAAACGCCAGGCGCGGCGACAGGTTGGTGTAGTCGGGATCGAAGGCGTACTTGCGTCCGGTGTTCTCGATGGGCGTGAACCCGATCACCGGGTTATACGCCCGGCCTTGTAGCGCGTACTGCTTCTTGGTGTTGAGGTACTGGTCCATGCTGAACGGAATGCCGTTGATGACCATCATCGTCTGCAAACCGTTCTGCTCGAAGGGCGGCATCTGCACGCCCCAGCCCAGTCCCCAGGTGAGGCTGAAGGAGGGCTTGATCCTCCAGGTGTCGGCGAAATGGATTTCCCAGTTGCCCATCGCGGTGTGGTTGTTGAGGCGGGTTCCCGCCGGCTTCAGGCCGAGGCTGGCATCGCGAACGCGGACCTGGTTGGCCTCTTCCACGATGCCCATCATGGCCGTATAGGCCGAGCGGAACGCCGCCGACGACACCGCATCGCTGATGGTATTGCCGCTGCTATCCGTCAGGCAGTTCCCGCCGCTGTCCAGCGCGCAGGGCAGAGGAATCTTCACGTTGCCATGCGCGGTGTTCCACAGCGAGTAGTACACCGGATCGGCCAGCGCGTAGGTCACGATGTCGTCACGCGTGTGGACCAGGCGCTGCCAGCCGTAGTGACCGCCGAACTGGAACAGGTGCGAACCGCGCAGCCAGGTCATATTGTCGATCAGGTTCCAGTCCTTGCCGTTCCAGTTGCGTTGCCGGGCCTGCTGCGTGTCCACGTTGGTGGGAACCACGCCGCTGCCGATAGCCTCGTTCACCAACTGCATCGCCCCGCCCAGACCGGCGACTTGCGGCTGCGCGCCCATGGTGCCCCATTGCCAGAAGTGGCGCAGGTAGCCGAGGTGCAGGTCGTTGGTGACGTTGTTGCTGAGTTGTCCGGTCAAACCGAAGACCACGTAGCGCGGCTGAATCGGGCGGTTGGCGCGCGCCACCAGACTCCCATCCGGATTGAAGGTCACCTGGTTGGTGGTGGTCTGCTCGGTCACGCCATAGCGATAGCTGGCCATGGCATGCCATTTCTGGTTGATCTGGTGGTCGAGGCGGATCACACCGAACTCCTCGTTGGTGTGCACCGCGCCCGCCCCGGTGAAGTTCAGGAAGTTCACGCCGTCGCCGCCGGTGCCGGTGTTCGGGCGCGGCATCTGGTTCCAGATGTTGGCGATGGTCGGATTGAGCCCGAGGCCGAGAGGATCGCAGGTGTTGGGCGGGGCCGCCGGACGGCCTTCGCAATCCTGCGTGGCCGGGTTGATGTACTTGATCACCGATCCGGTCTTGTTCACCGGGTCGGTGTAGGCCTTGTACCCGAGTAGGCCGTTCAGGATGCTCTGCTGCGGCGCCCACCGGGTGGCATTGCTGGTGGTGCCTTGCAGGAAGTGGCGGCTCTCCCAGTGCACGAAGAAGAACGTCTTGTCTTTCCAGATGGGACCGCCGAGGCGCGCGCCGAAGCGGCTGTCCCGCCATTCGGGATTCTTGATGCCGTCATGCTTCAGCTGCCAGGCGGTGGCGTTGGTCTCGTTCTGGATCATGTAGTCGTACAGCGCGCCGTGGAAGGCGTTGGTGCCGCGCTTGGTCACCATCTGCACTTCCGCGCCCGCCGAACGGCCCAGGCCCACCGCGTTGTTGTTGGTCACCACGCGGAACTCTTCCAGCGACTCCACCGGGGTGGGAATCGCGGCGCGAGGCGTGGCGTAGAAGTTGTTGCTGTAGGCGCTGTTGGCGTCGGTGTTGCTGGTGGCGTCGCCGCCGTCCACCATGAAGGTGTTCTGGTCGCTGCGTGCCCCGGCGATCTGGCTGCCGGTGTTTTCATCGGCGGTTGGGCTGGGCGCCGGCGCCGCGCCCGGCTGGAACAGGATCAGGCTGGTGGCGTCGCGGTTGAGGTTGGGCATGGCCACCAGTTGTTGCGCGCTCATCACGTTGCCCACGCTGGCGTCCACGGTTTGCAGTTCGGCGCCGGTGGCCTCCACCTGCACCACCTCGCTGACCGCTCCCACCTGCAGGGTGATGTTGGTGAGAATGGTCTTGCCGACGTTGATCTCCAGGTCCGGAATGACTGAAGCGCTGAAGTTCATCGCCGTGACCGTCATCTTGTAGTGGCCGGGCGGAACCTGCAGCACGATGTACTGGCCATGCTCGTCGCTCTTGGCGGTGAGCGTGCGGTTGGTGGCCAGGTCTTTGAGGCTGATCTCGGCGTTGACGACTACGGCGCCGGTCTTGTCGGTGATGGCGCCGGTTACGCCGCCGCTGTTGCCTTGCGCCTGGACCAGCAGCGGCAGGGCCAGCATCGCCAGGCAAAGAAATAGGATGAACCATCGCTGTGTTCGCATGAAGCCTCCAAGGGAAGTCGAGGCCGGGCGATAGACGGAACGGGATGAAGGCGTGCCGTAGGTAGGAACAAGGAGTGCGCACGCGTGCCAGGCAGAACCGGCCATCTCGCACCAGCCTTTTGTTGCGTGAGCCGAGGGGCCCGGGAGACCCAAAATGAAACTCGAGCGGGTTGCGGCGTGGTTGCGCCGGCGAAGACACCCGCTGCCGACAGGTTGAATTGAGGGGAGAGAACGCAACTGGCGCGCCAAATCGCCCCCCTGTTGGCGATGGTGCAGGCGAATGACTTACTCGGCAGGGCACATCACAATTGCTTCCAAATATGGAATTGGCGCGCGGCGGCGCTTCCGAAATCAGTACCTAAGTTACTGACCACTAAGGTGTTACATTCCCGTTTTGGGACATAGCGGCGGCGCCGCATGGCTGGCGGCGAATCCCGGCGCGCCCCCTCTGCCGCAGATCGAGACTCAACACGGAGGCGCGGAGACTCGGAGTACCTCTCCTCCAGAAACCTTCATGACTCCGTGTCTCCGTGTTGGGGGACGGGGCGAATCCACCACTGGCCTTGCCCGCTGTTTCCCGAATCGGAATCGGGTCCGCTTCCGCTGTGCGCTTCGTCACCGGAGC
>DASUBK010000481.1:0-2411 GCA_035763305.1 Terriglobales bacterium
CTTCGAATTTTAGCACAAAGACAAAGACCCCGGCCAGCGCCGCCCAGCGCCGCCGGTCCAGGCCCGATCCGAGTTGCTGTGCGTTCATAGAGTTAGATGGCACAGGGGGCCGTTCGGTTTCTGAGTAGCCGCAGAAAAACGCCGGTTCGCAGCCCCAGAGCCTTAATTAAGCCTTGGTGGGACCTTCGTGTCCTTCGTGTGAACCGGCCTTTCTGTTCACACGAAGGACACGAAGGTCGGTCCCACGAAGGTCACAAAGCTAGCTAATCCCCACAGTTCGGACGTGTAACCCCGCCAGGGCGCGGTCCGCGGCGACCTTCTCCTGCATGAGGCGGCCGAGGGCGGCGGAGTCGCCCCGGCGCTCGGCCTCGGCGATCTCGACCTTCAAATCGCGCTGGCGGCGTTCCAGGCGGCGGCGGCGCAGGGCCTCGAAGGCACCCTCCAGCAGCTCGGGCGTCAGTTCCTCGCCGTCGCGCATGAGGACGTCGGCGATCAGGCGGCGTTGGGCTTCGCTCAGGTCCAGACTCATTAGGTCGGCGCCGGGAGCTCCCAGCAGCGAGTCGACAATCGCCTCGGCGGCCAGGCCTTCGTGCAGGCGCTCGGATTCCAGCACCATGCGTGCCTGGTGCGCGGAATCGAACTCGTGGTCCTCGCCCTCGCGCACGGAGGCCGGCGTGTCGGCGGACAGTTGCGCTTCGCCGGCCAGGGCGCGGATCAGGATGCGCTCGGCGGGCGTGATCTGCACCTCCGCGGAGGCATGGATCGAGCTCACCCTGCGCTCCCCGGCGGCGTGGCGCAGTTCCTGCCGCAGCACGGTGGAGTCAATCTGCAGCTTGTGCGCGATCTCCTGCGCCAACTCATCGCGCACGATGCGGCTGGGCACGCGGTGAATGTGCGGCAGCAGGTAGTTGAGCGCCTTCACCTTCCCCTCGGGCGTGCGCACCGGGAACTGCTTCTGGGCGCGGCCGATCAGGAAATCGAAATAGCGGGGCGCGTGGCGGAGGGCGTCCACATACGCCGGCGCGCCCTTGCGGCGGATGAAGAGGTCGGGATCGAAGCCCTGCTCCAGGGTCAGCACCTTGATCTCGAAGTCCTCGGCCACCAGCAGGGCGAGGGAGCGCTCGGCGGCGGCGGCGCCGGCGGTGTCGGGATCGAAGTTGACCACGATCTTGTGCGAGTAGCGGGCCAGCAGCCGGGCCTGGGCGTCGGTGAACGCCGTGCCCGACGACGCGATGACGTTGTGAAAGCCGGCGGCGTAGACCGAGATGCAATCCATCTGGCCTTCGACCAGGATGCAGTAGTCGAGCTTGCGAATCGCCTCGCGGCCCTTATCCAGGTTGAACAGCACCCGCGACTTGGAGTAGATGGGCGTTTCCGGCGAATTGAGGTACTTGGGGCCGGACTTCTCGTCTGTTGCCAGCGTGCGGCCGGTGAAAGCAATGACCCGGCCAGTCTCGTTGCAGATAGGAAAGAGCACGCGGTTGCGGAACTTGGAGTAGAGGGCTATCGGCTTTCGGCCATCGGCTTTCGGGTGCTCGGAGTCTGGCTTACCCGACGGCCGATCGCCGACAGCCGAGGACCCGTCTTCCTTCCACGAAAACAGCCCCGACTCCTTCATCGTCTCCTCGTCGAAGTCGCGCTTCATAGCGTCGCGCAGCAGGAAGCCGGAATCCGGGGCATACCCGATGCGGAACTGGGCGATGGTCTCGGGGCTGAGGCCGCGACCGGCGAGATACTCGCGGGCGTGCGCGCCTTCAGGACGGCGGAGCTGGTCCTGGAACCATGCGCAGGCGCGCTCGTGGATGTCCAGCAGCACGCCGCGAATCCGGGCCTCGCGCGCCTCCTCGGGGCTGCTGGGCGTCATCTTGGGAACGGCGATGCCCAGTTTCTGTGCCACCAGGCGGACGGCCTCGGGGAAGGTAATGTTCTCGATCTTCTGCACGAAGGTGAAAACGTCGCCCTTGGCGGCGCAGCCGAAGCAGTAGAAGAACTGGCGGGTGGCGTGGACGGAGAAGGAGGCGGTTTTCTCTCCATGGAACGGGCAGAGGCCCACGAAATTCTGGGCGCCGGCTTTGCGCAGCTTCACGTAGTCGCCGACGATGCGGACGATGTCGGCCTGCTGCTTGACGGTGGCGGCGAAATCGGACATGGCGGGTAGTTCAGTATGTCAGTTTCCCGCTGCCGGGGTCCCGTTAAAACCCGTGCAAACACGGACTTCGCACGGCGGGCCTGTGGAAAACCCGTGGAAAGAGTGAATCGCATGTGAATACAAGATGAAAAGCGCCTGGCGGGCAAAACCGAGGTAATGAGTGCTTCCCGTTTTGGTCGCCGCTGTCTCGTTTAGCACCTGCGGGGGCCGCGAGGGACGCGGTACCGGGCGCAGAAAAAGGGCGGGCGGCTATGTGTTGGGG
>DASUBK010000482.1:0-7613 GCA_035763305.1 Terriglobales bacterium
GCGAACTTGATGGCGGGAGTCGCGGGCTGACCGTCCTTGAACGCCGCCTTCCACGCGGGTCCCGTCGCCTGCTCCTCCACATCCGCCTGGTTGTCGGCGATTCCCTTCGCCAGCACTGCCAGCCGCCGCGGCGTGGAGTACGCCTCCAGCTCGGGCGACTGCGCCAGCGCCTGCTTCTGCAGCACATCGGCGACGCGGCGGCGAAGCTCCTCCCGCGCCGGATCGATCATCCGCGCCGGAATCTCTTCGCACCCGATCTCAAGCAGGAAATCCGCCATGACGCAAACGCCTATTGTCTCAAATCCCGCGGTGGAAAATTGTGTCCCCGATCACAAAAGAAGCTGTCAGCTCTCAGCTGTCAGCCGGCAGAAAGCAACATCCATCGCCTTGGTAGGCCCCGGCGCCTCGCCGGGGCCGCCGCTGATTGTCCCCGGATCGCTGCTGGCGCGGGCGCCCCGCCCGCGCCTACGAACTAGGACGCGCTGACCGCGGATGGCTGAGAGCTGACTTCTATCTTCGACTCCTGCTGCGCGACCCACGCCTTCGCCACTCCCACCGCCAGCGCCCTAATGCGCGCAATCACTCCCACGCGCTCCGTCACCGAGATCGCTCCCCGCGCATCGAGAATGTTGAACAAGTGCGAACACTTGAGGCACAAGTCGTACGCCGCCAGCAGGGGGAAGCGATGCACCGCCGGCAGGTCCGTGTACAAGTCCTCCGGATCGCTCGCCTCTCCCGCGCGGCTGAAATCGTGCTCCTCGGGGATGCTCCCTTTTGTTTGCATCCGCGCCGCTTCGGCGGAACTCGCCCCACCGCCTGCTGTGGACCCCGTTGAACTCTCGACGGGAGGGCACGGCTTCAGCCGTGCCGTATCCGCACCTGAAGCCGACGCGGCTTTAGCCGCTGCGGTAAATTTCCTAATCAGCTCCTGGCACTCCGCCTCGTACAGCTCCAAATGCTTCCACGCCTTCTCCACGTCCGCGGCTTCGAAGTTGTAGACGGAGTACTGCAGCTCGTCCGCCAGCCGCACGTCGCCGTAGGTGACCGCTTCCCCTGTCCGCGGGTCGCGCGCCCACACGATGTCGTAAATCGAGTCCACATCCTGCAGGAAGGCCGCGATGCGCTCCAGGCCGTAGGTCAACTCCACCGCAATCGGGTCCAGATCCACGCCGCCGCATTGCTGGAAGTAGGTGAACTGCGTAATCTCCAGCCCGTCGAGCATGATCTGCCACCCGATGCCCCACGCGCCCAGCGTCGGCGACTCCCAGTTGTCTTCCTCGAACTTGATGTCGTGCTGGCGCAGGTCAATGCCGAGCGCCTTCAACGACTCCAGGTACAGTTCCTGCACGTCGTCCGGCGGCGGTTTCAGGATGACTTGCAGCTGCGTGTGCTTGTAAAGACGATTCGGATTCTCGCCGTAGCGCCCGTCGGCCGGACGCCGCGACGGCTGCACGTACGCCACGCGATACGCCTGCGGGCCGAGCACGCGCAAAAATGTCTCCGGCGCCATGGTTCCCGCGCCGACCTCGAGATCGTGCGGCTGCTGCAACACGCATCCCCGCTCCGCCCAAAACGCCTGGAGCTTGAGGATTAATTCCTGGAATGTTGGACCTTTGTTCATTGAGCTGTGAGCTCCGAGCTCTGAGCTGTGCGCCAGCTCAAAGCTTAGAGCTCAAAGCTCAGAGCTTCGCAAGCGCTCCCGCCGTCACCAGCTTCCTCTCCAAATGCCGCTCCATGATCTGAATCAAAAACTTGCGCAAGTCCGCTGCCCGCTCTTTCGACCATCCCGCACCCGCCATCGCATCCAGCGGCGTGCGAAACATCTCCGCCGCCAGCCCGCGCGATTCGCGCGACAGCTCCGACGACGCCAGCCGCTTGTCGTTCGCGCACATCAACCCGTCGGCCAGCGCATGAAACCACGCCCGGCTGCCGTTCAGCACCTCACCGCAGACGATGCACTCGCCCAGGTCGGGCAAAAATCCCATCAGCCGCACCATCCACAGTTCGAAGTACGTCACCGGGCGCCACACCGGCCCGCCCTGCAACTGCGTCAGCACCGCCGAGGTCAGCCGGAAGACGGCGTCGTTGGCCTCGCGGTCCGGCAAAAACTCGTCCAGCACCTCGGCCACGTGTCCCAGCGCCACCGCCCGCGGGTAATCGACCGCCGTCGCCAGCGGCGATTGCATCACCTCGCAGGAGTCAATCCGCGCCAGCTCCTGCCGTTCCTTATCTTCCCAGTAAACCCGCACCTGCGTCAGCGGCTCCAGCGCTCCGCCGCCGAATCGCCGCTTGGACTTCTTTGCCGACTTGGCGACGCCTTTCACCTTGCCTTCGGCCCGGGTGAACAGCGTAACCAGCAAATCGGCTTCGCGCAGCGGGTAGGTGCGCAATACGACCGCTTCCGACTCCTTCAGAGGCATGCCGCCCCCGCATACGGAACCGCTCGCAATCCTTCAGGCAAACTTTGATTTTATCAGCGCGCGTGAGCCCGCGATAGGAAGGTGTAGCCCCCGGCGTAAGCCGGGGGTTTTGTCGCATTATGAGCATAGAGCCCGCTTTAGCGGGCGACAGAATTAAGAACATCCAAACCAAAAAGGCGCCCACGTTTCTACTCTGCCGTCCGCCGCCTCCGCATCACCGCCGTAACGTCGCAGCCCCTTGGTCACCTTTACGCCTGCCCCGCCGCGCCCCACAATTTCGCCATGCAGAAGCTCCTTGGATCACCTATTAAGACCTTTGCTTTCAATCGGCTGTGGGCAACGTTCTTCGCCCTCGGCACGGTGATGTTCGGCGTGGTCGACTTCATGATCACCTTCCACTACCCCGAAGAAGGCGACTGGTTCTACACCGTATTCATGGGCGCGCTCATGCTGGTTGCCGCCTTTCTGACCGTGCGCACCATCTCCAGCAGCGTGACCATCCACGAGAACGGCCTCTCCTGGCGCGGCCTGCGCAACAGCGGCGAGATGACCTGGGATGAGATCGAGACCTTCCGCTACTCCGTGGTCAAGACCTACCACCAGGGCATCATCCCCACCACCGAATACAAGTACATCCTGGTCGATGCCGCTGGGCAAAAGGCGCAGCTGGGCAACACCGTGCAGAACCCGCGCGAACTGGGCGACCTGCTGTGGAAGCAGCTCCACGCCCGGCTGCTCAAGAAGATGACCGAGCGCCTCAAGGCCGGCCAGACGCTGAAGCTCGGCAAGGTGAGCATCTCCGCGCAGACGATGGAAATGCCGACCCTCTTTGGCAGGGCGACCATCCGCCTGCAGGACATCGTCGGCGTTGCCCTGGAGAAGGGCCAGTTCATGGTGACGGCCACCGAGGACGGCAAGAAGAAGCACTACGTAGCCATGGTCGGAGAAGTGGACAACGTATTCCCGCTGGGCGCCTGGATCACCGAGACTCTGCAGGCCCGCGCTCCCCTGGCGATGGCCGCTCGGGCGTAGCTACGAGGACAACTACCAGCTTCGTGCCCTTCGTGTGACCTTCGTGTCCTTAGTGTGAACCGGCCCTCTTGGCTCACACGAAGTCCCACGGAGGCGAGCGACGAGGCGGAACTGCTACTCCTGCACCAATTCGTGAATCCCCGTCTCCTCCAGCCCGCGCACCATGACCAGCGACCCCTTCGTCCCGCGCAGCCGTAGGGGCAGCACTTCCTGGTATTCCGCGGAAAAGTAAAACTTCCGCGCCATCTCGTGGCTCGGAAACTGCGCGATCGTGGTCCGCGCCGACTTCCACTCGCCCTCCAGCACCTCGACCTGGTCGTCGGCGGCCACGTAGCGCCCGCCAAAGCGCTTCACCATGCCGCGCACCTTCTCGCGATACTCCCGCATCAGCGCCCGGTCGGTCACTTCCTCGATGCGCACAATGACGTAGGTCATCCTTTCTCCCGAAAACACAACGGCGCACCCCGCGGGGCGCGCCGTGTTGAAATTCGCCGTCCGCTTACGCCGGCGTCCGTCCGTAGTAAGCCGCGTTGCGCTCCGTGAACGCCTTCCACTTCTCCGGCAGGTCGTCGAGCGCGAAGATCGCCGACACCGGGCACACCGGCACGCACGCCCCGCAATCGATGCATTCCACGGGATCGATGTAGAGCATCTCTTCGGAGGCGTGGGCGGGTTCGTCCTTCTTGGGGTGGATGCAGTCCACCGGGCACGCGTCCACGCAGGCGGTGTCCTTGGTCCCGATGCACGGTTCTGCAATTACGTATGCCATACCTATGTTCTCCCTCTCCTGGGCTGGAGCAGTGCCTGAACAATGTATCGAAGCCCGCTATTTTAGCAAAGAATTTTCTCCATGGTGCCCCACATCTGCCCGCCTTTGGCGGATGTGGGCCACCTCTTACGCCGGCACCGCTTCCCGCTGCGTCGCCGGCTCGTATTCCACGATGTAGCCCGCCACCGCGCTGGCGGCCACCGTCAGCGGGCTGGCCAGGTACATCTGCCCCGGGCCGCTGCGCCCGGGGAAGTTGCGGTTCTGGGCGCTGATGACGACCTGGTCCGGCCGCGTCGAAACGCCCGGCCCGGCGTTGATGCACGCCCCGCAACTGGGCTCGATCACGATCGCGCCCGCCTTCTGGAACACGTCGAGGTATCCCTTGCGGATGCAGTACTCGCGCGTCTCCTGCGAGCCGAACTGAATGTAGAACTTCACCGACGCGGCCACCTTCTTGCCCTGGCGCAGCGCGTCCGCCAGCACCGCCGCGTACATGTCCATGTCTTCATTCTTGCCGGCGGTGCAGGTGCCGCCGTAGGCGATCTCCACCGGCACCGGCGTGTTGAGGTCGCGGATGTACTTGCCGTTGCCGGGATCGCCCGGCGTGGCCACCATGGGATAAATCTCGTCCGCATTCAACTCGATGACGTGCGCGTACTCGGCGTCCGGATCGCTGTTGAGCCCCTGAATCAGCTTCTCCGCCTCGCTGCGCTGCATGCCGCGACGCTCGACCAGGAAATCCACCACCTTGCGGTCGGGCGCCACGATGCCGGTGAAGCCGCCGATCTCCGCCGCCATGTTGGTCATGGTGGCGCGCTCGTCCACGCTCAACTCCTCCACCGCCGGCCCGGCGTACTCCATCACCTTGGCCAGCGCCTGCCCCGAGCGCACGTAATCGAGGCTGAGGATCTTGAGAATGAAGTCCTTGGCGGTCACGTTCGCCTTGCGCTTGCCTCGTATTACGACCTTTACCGACTCGGGAATCCGTGTGCGCACGTCCCTGGTGATCCAGGAATTGAAAACGTCGGTGGTGCCAATGCCGAAGGCCACGCAGCCCATCGCGCCCACGTGCGGCGTGTGCGAGTCTGAGCCCACATTCACCTGCCCGGGCAGCGCGTAAGTCTCCAGCATCACCGAGTGGCAGATGCCCTCCGAGCCCTTGCGGTCCTTCAACTCCCCGTGCAGCCCGATGCCTTGCGCCTTGGCGAAGTCCTGCTGCTTGAACTTCAACTGCGTGGCCAGGTCGAGCAGCCCGATCTTGCGCTTCTCCTCCGAGATGACTTCATCGAGGAAGGTCAGATGATCGCGGAAGAACTTGATGGACGAGGCGTCGTTGACCGGCACGTCCTTGCCCACGTACTGCTCGTAGAAGATCGCGGCCATGGGCGTGACGTACTCGTGCGAGAAGCGCAGGTCGGTGCGCACGAAGCCGGTATCGCCCGGCTTGACGTAAACCGGCTTTCGGCTGTCGGCCTTCGGCGGTCGGCCTTGTGCGTCTGCATCCGACCCGGGCACGTTGACCATGTGGGTGGCGAAAATTTTTTCCGCGATGGTCATCGGACGAGGGCCGGTCGTGATCGGCGGCAGAGAGACTTTGCCCTGAACGCGCGCGACGTTGAAATTGAACAGCCCGCCGTGCTCGATCACCTGCCGGGTGATCTCGTCTTCGCCCTTGGTGAACACCGACAGCGGAATTTCCTCCCCGCGCCGGATGCAGTCAATCAGCGAGAAGTCGGTCGAGGTCAGCACGCCCAGGTTCTGGCAGTTCTGCTTGTAGATGCGTTCGATGTTTTCCGCGATAACCAGCTGGATCCCGGCGCACATCTCCGCGTACGGCGACTGCTCGCGGCTGGAGCCCTTGCCCCGCCGCTTGCCGCTGACCGCCGCCACGAAGCCGCCCTTCTTCACCTCGCCCCGCCCGATCGGCGTCTCCTGGCCGCACTTCAGCCCGAGATACGGAATCTCCCCCAGCGTCTGGTCGAAGTAGAAGCAGTAGTGCGCCGGGGTGATCTCGTCGGTGGAGATGTCGTCGCGCAGCTTGGGATTGTTGGCGGGGTTCTTCGTGTCCCAGGGCAGGTCCCAGCCGGCGAGCTGCTTGCGGATCAGCTCGGGATCTTCGGTAAGGAACAGGATTCGGCCCTGCAGGCGGACCTTGTCGGGGCGCTTCTCGATCTTGCGGTCTTTGAGCGACTGGATCACGGTGCCATCCTCAATTGGAGCGCACGCGCCCGCGCGTGCGGTAACGAACCCTCTATTCTACTGCGTCACCTGGGCTGGAGGGCGGTCGACCTCGACCACCCGCGATGTTCCCTGATTCTTCTGGAGGGCGGTCGACCTCGACCGCCGGCGTCCTGCGCGTCGCGCGTCGGACCCTCAACGGAACATTCGCGGATCGAACTCGAAGGGCTGCGCGGCTTCCAGCTTGATGCGGGAGAATTGTGGATGCGCGGGGCTCAGCAGCACGTTCCATTCGCCGAGGATTACGGCGGAGGGCACCAGCAGCGCCACCGTTTCCGCTTTCGCTACCCAGGCATCGCCGAGGCGGCGGAGATGTTCGTTGCCCATTCGCCTCCAGTCGGAGGGGAGAGTTGCCGGTTCGAGGCGGCCGATGGGCAGCCCCTGCGGAATTTCCCCTGCGATGGAGACGTAGTCGCTCGGCTGCAGGTTGGGCTCCAGGTTCACAAAGGTCTCGATCGCCGCCAGCGCCAGCGAGGTGGACGCGTAAACCATGGCGACACCCCGGCTATTCCACCGTCCGCCATAGCGCCGAGCGCCTTCGCCGCTGGCCGCCTCGCCGGCATAGCGTTGACGGCAGATGCGCCAGAAGCGCATCAGCTGTACACGCCGTAGGCGATCCGGCCCAGCAAGTCCTCCACTTCGCGGGCGCCGATATCGGTATCCAACTGGTCCAGCGGTCGCTCGCCCCGCAAGACCCGGTTCGAAGTGCGAAGCCATTCGGCAGCCCGCTCTTCGTCTCCCATCATTTCCACCGCATGGGCCACGATGCGGGCCAGGCGAACCGTGCGGTCGGACTCCGCGGCGGTCAGGCGCGAGTGCTGGCTGAGACGGCGGGTCAGCGTGCGCTGCGGTATGCCCAGCTTGCGGGCGACGGTGGTGCTGCCGATCGCGAGCTTCTCCGCCAAGGCCATCACGGAAGTCGCCGGCAATCCCCGGCGCACCAGCGCGGCCAGGTCCTCCGCTCGCTTCACCCGCTTGCCCAGGACCTTGCGGCCCCCCAGAGCCTCGGCGATATCTTCCGCTCCCATGCAGCCTCCTGGCCTATTGTAACACGCCATTTGGCCACGCCAGCGAGCAGCACGTCGGTGCAGGCGCCCTCGCCTGCACGGCCGAGCGCAGCTCGGCGGTTTACTTACTCCTTGCCCGCCACGTTG
>DASUBK010000483.1:0-4558 GCA_035763305.1 Terriglobales bacterium
GTGCCGCGGCAAGATTCGCCTTCGCGTCCTGCAGGTCCGCCTGCGCCTGCAACAGCGCGCCGCGGAAGAGCGACGGATCGATCTCCGCGATCACCTGCCCGGCCTTCACCTTGGAGTTGAAGTCGGCGCCCAGCCTGGCGATGGTGCCCGACACCTGCGAACCCACCTGCACCGTGGTCACCGCGTCGATGGTGCCGGTCGCCTCGACCACATCGTGGATGTCGCCCATGTCGGCCTTGGCTGTGAAATACTTTGCCGCCGGAGTGCGGGTAAAACTGAAAGCGGCAAAAATGCCGATTGCCGTCAGCAGCGCCAGCAGCAGGATCCATTTGTTCTTGAGCAGCTTCATACGCTTTCCTTCTTGGAGCTACTTCATTGGACCCTGAAAGCGGCCTCGTTGGCGTAAAGAGTCGGTCAGCGGAAGGTAAAGAATTGTAAGGGTTTAGCCTTCCTGTTGCGTCCTGCAGGACCGTGAAACTGACGGCCGACAGCCGATAGCTCCGAGCTAAGGAAAAAGGCGGCCGCTGGAGGTTCGGCCGCCCTTTCCGTCCCGCGCCCTGGAATCCGGGTTGGACGCGGATTCAATCACCGGATGCCCTCAGGAGAGCATCGCCTTGCTAATAGATTAGACTCCGGTACTCCGCCCAAGAGGTAAAGAGTAGTCAAACTGGAGTAAATTTTTGTCAAACTGGCGGCCCGCAAAAGTGACACTTCTTTACGCGCAAACCGCGCCCGAGGTGCTGTGATACATAAACCGACTCCCATGGACTGTATCCTCATCGTCGATGACGACGTGGAACTCTGCGAACTGGTAGCCGAGTACCTCGATCCGGAAGGCTTCGAGGTGGAAGCAGTCCACAACGGCGAGCAGGGATTGCAGCGCGCGCTCAACAGCAAGTACGTGCTGGTGGTTCTCGACGTGATGCTGCCCGGCATGAACGGCCTCGACGTCCTGCGCCAGCTGCGCAAGAGCTCACGCGTGCCGGTGCTGATCCTCACCGCCCGCGGTGACGAGGTGGACCGCATCGTGGGGCTGGAGATCGGCGCCGACGACTACCTGCCCAAGCCCTTCAACCCGCGCGAGCTGCTGGCGCGGGTGCGCGCCATCCTGCGCCGCGCCCACGGCGAGCAGCCGGGCGCCGGCCCCGACCGCATCAGCGTCGGCGACGTGCAGATGGATGTCGGCGCCCGCATCGTCCGCCGCAGCGGCAACGAGGTGGACCTCACCGCGGTGGAGTTCGCGCTGCTGGAGATCCTGCTGCGCAACGCCGGCCAGGTGGTCAACCGCGAGCACCTGGCGCAGACCGTGCTGGGAAGAAAATTCGTAGCTTACGACCGCAGCATCGACATGCACGTCAGCAAGCTGCGCAAAAAACTGGGCGACTACTCCGGCGGCAGCGAGCGCATCAAGACCGTGCGCGGCGTCGGCTACATTTATGCCCGTCCCAGCGGGGCGGAGGAGTGAAGTGCGCAGCCTGTTTCTGAAAATTTTCCTGTGGTTCTGGCTGATGATGGTGCTGATCAACCTGGCATCGTTCGTCGCCTTCGTGCTGCAGCCGGAGATTGTGGTCTCCCGCTGGCAGTCGGCCACTAGCAACGCCCTGGCGCTCTACGCCCAGCAGGCCATCGAACTCTACGACAAGAGCGGCCAGCCCGCGCTGGCGGACTTCCTCCACCGCCTGGACCGCAGCGCCGACATTCGCGCGTACCTGTTCGACGCCAACGGGCAATCGCTGCACGCCAATCCTCCCCTGGACGCGCGTGAGCTGGCCCACCGCGCCCTGAGCAAGAACGAGCAGCAGTTCGAGATCCACAGCAGCAATGCTTTCGGAGCGACCGTCGCCATCGGGCCTTCCGGCACCAAGTACGTGCTGGTCGCGGTGATGCCGCGCCCCCGCCGCATCGGGGCGCTCTTTCCCGACTTCCGCAGCCAGCCGGAGCGCTGGATTTTGCCCATCATCATCTCCGGCCTGATCTGTTACCTGCTGGCGCGCTACCTGACCCGGCCCATCCTGCAATTGCGCACGGCGACCCGGCAGCTGGCGGCGGGCGACCTCAGCGCGCGCGCCGCCCCTGCGGTCAGCCGGCGGCGCGACGAAATCGGCGACCTGGTAGCCGACTTCAATCAGATGGCCGAGCGCATCGAGGCCCTGCTGACTTCGCAGCGGCAGTTGATCAGCGATATCTCCCACGAGCTGCGCTCGCCGCTGGCGCGCCTCAGCGTTGCCCTGGAACTGGCGCGCAAAAAAGCCGGCAGCGAAGCCGCCGGGCCGCTCGACCGCATCGAGATGGAAGGCGAGCGGCTCAATGAAATGATCGGCAAGCTGCTCACCATCGCCCGCCTGGAGAGCGCCACCGAAGTTCCGCAAAGCGACGTGGTGCACTTGTCCGAACTGGTGAAGGAGACGGCCGACGACGCCAGCTTCGAGGCGCGCAGCCGCAACTGCGACGTGCGCCTGGTCGAGGACAGCGGCTGTACCGCGGTCGGCAGCTCCGACCTGCTGCGCAGCGCCATCGAAAACGTGGTGCGCAACGCGGTCCGCTATACCGCTGAGGGCACCGCCGTCGAAATTAGCCTGTCATGCCATCGCAACGGCGATCGCGGCTGGGCGGTGATCAAGGTCCGCGATCACGGGCCGGGTGTGCCCGACAAAGAGCTGGGCAACGTTTTCCAGCCGTTCTATCGCGTGGAGAACGCGCGCGAGCGGCAGAAGGGCGGCACCGGTCTCGGCCTGGCCATCACCGATCGCGCCATCCGCCTGCACGGCGGCACCGTCAAGGCGAGCAACGCCGAAGGCGGCGGCCTGGAAGTCGAGATGCGATTGCCGCTGGGCGAGAGTCGCACCGTCAGCCCCACCGAGCGAGCCGCGGGGTAAGCGGGCTGATTTCCCTCAGAACTCAGGTTGAGCCGAGTTGCTTCAAGACGTCCGTGCTTCCAGAGTGCCGGAGGCACGCGACCGTCCCGGACGACGGAGTGCTGGGTGTACGCGCGAGAGAGTTGCGAGTCCCGGAGGGGACGGCAGTCTTCTGCGAGGACGTGAGTCCGAGCGGTCACCAGATCCCGCAGGTAATCGACGCGACCCATCGCTCCCCAAGAAAACCGCCCTGCCGCTCGCATGGAGCCGCAGGGCGGAGTTTGGAACATCGCGCTAGTCGTGGTCGTTGTCGCGACCGGCGGTGATGTCAATGCTGATGATGGGACAGTTGGCGATCGGTCCCGACGGAGCGAACGCCCCGCCGGCTGGGTTGGTGATGTTGGAGTTGTGGCGCACCGCCTCGAAATCGTTCTGCAGGGTGCGTTCCGCGTACGGCACCTGCCAGGTGGTGAAGTGCACGTCCCACAGCGGGCTATAGAGCGGGAATCCCGGGTCCGCCGTCGGGTTGGGCACCTGCTGCAGGATGTTCCGCGGCACCGGCGGGGAGATGGTATTGTCCGCGTCGGTGTCGATCGCCTGGCCGTCGACGATGGTCGAATTCAAGCCCTGGCGATTGGGATTGTCCAGCCCCGTCTGGCCGTTGGTGAAGGCGATGATGCCTTCGCGCGCGGACAAGTGGCTGGCGTTTTCATCGCCCGGACCCAGCGGGTCGGACGGTGCTTTGGCCAGTTCGGTCGCGGTGGTCACGTTTTCCAGCACCGCGCCCGGCGCCACCGACGCGTCCACCGAGATGTAGTGCACCACCTGCCCCAGCGCGCGCCCTTCGGTCTCATCGAAGGTGGCCTGGGTGAAGTCGGCGTTGACGGTCGCCTTGTCCGCCTTGCCGGTGTGGTTGACGATATGGGAGGCGTTCAGCACCGAGCCGTCCGCCAGTTCCACCAGCGGGCTGTACCCCGGATTGCCCACCGCGCCGGCGGCAAAGCAATCGGGCCCGAAGGGCAGGATGGGAACCGCGCCGCACTCGCCGTAATCGCCGATGTCCACCACGCGCTTCGGCTTGAAATCCACGGTCGCGGGAAAATCGATTCCCGTCAGCGGATCGCCGCTCACCTTCTGCGACCCGTGCCCGCCGGCGGTGTTGCCCAGCTTGGGGGCATAGTTGACGCCCAGCTTTTCCGCCCAGTAGCGGCTGGAGGCGTCGGTGATGACGTACCACACCGGCTGGCCGCCGCTGGTCCCGCGATACAGCGGCAGGGTGACGCGCGTGAAATCCGCGTTCTCGCGCGCGCTGGTCATGAATACGTGATGCAACGTGTGGCCTCTCCCCTCGGCGGCCGCACTCGACGGCATGGCCAGCGCCGCGGCCAACAGCGCGGCGATAACCATGCCAGTAGTCCTCTTGCTTGACTTCATGGAACTCCTCCCCGGACATTGAGCTGCTTGCGATTTTGAGACCCGCGCGCGATTCGCTCCCCGGGCGCACCAATCCCGGCGCTCTTGTGGTTGCGATCAGGCGTAATGGAGTGAATCCCCTGGGTACGACCGGAAACACCGTCCTCGCCGGTAGGGGGGAAAGTGCGACGGCGCGAGACGTTGGGAATGGCCTGTCCACCGCGGCCCCCACGGGCCGCCGATGGGATTGGTCGTGTTGCGACCTTTTCTTGGTGATGGATACTCTAGGC
>DASUBK010000484.1:0-4315 GCA_035763305.1 Terriglobales bacterium
ACACCGCGCTGGTCTCGCGTCTGCTCAAAGACAAGAGTCTGTGGGAAGAGAGCACGGACGCTGACTCACCGGCATCCTCGCCGGAAGCGACCGTGGACGCGCGCGTGTAGCAGCTCCACCGTCAACAGTAGTCAGTCATCCCTAGCGAAGCGAGGGGTCTGTTGTGGTGGCCCACCGAACTGGTGGCGTCTACAACAGATCCCTCGCTCGGGATGACTCATGCCGGGGCTTCCGCAGGGCCGTGAAGTGCGGTAGCTTGGGGCCGATGCGGAAGACGGTCTACCTGTCGCTGGGCTCCAACATGGGCGAGCGCGAGGCGAACCTGCGCGAGGCGATCGAGCGATTGCGGGAGTTCGGCGAGATCAAGGCGACGTCGTCGTTCTACGAAACCGAGCCGGTGGACTTGGCCGCGCAGCCGTGGTTCTTGAACTGCGTGGTGGCGCTGGAGACCGACAAGATGCCGCGCCAGCTGCTGGCCGCCGTGCAGGGCATCGAGAGCGCGATGGGCCGGCGGCGGACGCAGCCCAAGGGGCCGCGCGTCATCGATATCGACATCGTGCTGTTCGCTTCGTCGATCGTGGACATTCCCACCCTGACCATTCCCCATCCCGCGATGCACCAGAGGCGCTTCGTGCTGGAGCCGCTGGCGGAAATCGCACCGGAGGCAAGGCATCCGGTGTTCAAGCGCAAGATCCGGGAGCTGCTGGCGGCATTGCCGGCGGGACAATCCGTGAAGAAGATTCTCACCACCAAGGGCACAAAGGCCACCAATGGAAACATAAAAAGAAATCCGTAGTGTCCTTTGTGTCCTTGGTGGTGAAGGGTCACGGAACGATGATTCTGCTGGGTTCCTGCGCGGGCGTGACCACGCCGCTCTTTTCCGGAAATTGCTCGAAGAGGAAATCCAGGAAGGCGCGCGAGCGGGGGCGGCCGGTAGTGCGCGCCAGCGCCATGCGCAGCAGGAAGACGACGCCTTTCAGCGCCTCGGAATCGCGCAGCGTGGGGTAGCCGAGGTGCTTCTGCTCCATGTCGCGGTACTCGGCGATCATCTTCTGCATCTCGGCGATCAGGTTCTGCTGCGCCATCGCGGCGGTGGGCTGCTCGTAGACCAGGCCGGAGTTCACCAGCGTCTGGTAGGACTTGGCGAGCGCGTGCAGGGAGGAGATGGCGTCGCGGTCCACCAGGCCGCGGTCGAGGCGCGCGGCCTTGGCAATAGCGAAGCTCATGCCGACCACCAGCGGCTCGCGCTCGTAGAGGAACTGCTGCGGCACTTCGATGTCGGGGAAGAGAAGCTCCGGCTCGCTGGCTTCGAGCGAGCGCGGCAGTTCGTTGCGCCGCGCCTGCTGCAGGTAGGAGCAGTCGCCGGGGCAATCGAGGGTGACCTCGCGCTGCTCGCCGCAGCAGGTGGGACAGATGCGTCCGTGGACTGCGGGGCAGAAGCGCTTTTCCTTGCGGATGTGGCAGAGGGCGCAGCTCAAAACGGGACCTCAACAGCATTATGGCAGACGAGAGACGCCGTTCGGCGTTCGCCATTTGCGGTCCACAAGGGCGATGCAGGCCCTTTTCTGAGCGAATGGCCAATGGCGAGCGGCGAATGGCAACCAGTGTCATTCAGGGACTGACCGCATGGAAAGAGCGCGATTTTGCTTGCCCCGGAGCCAGGGTCGGTCAAAATCGGCCATTTTTCGGGGTTTTCCACAGGTTCGATGCGAAAAAGCCGCTAAAAATGCGGGTGCAACGCTTCTCAAGGCAGCGAGCGGGGGTGTAAGATGGGCGACAATTGAGTCTCACATCACTCAAGGACTGAAGGAGGATTCATGGCAGCAGGCATGACCAAGACGCAGCTGGTGCGCCACATGGCGGAAAAGACCGGCCTCAACAACAAGACCGCGGCGGCCTTCCTGGAGACCCTGGCCGAGACGGCGGTGAAGGAAACCAAGAAGTCGGGCGTGTTCGTTCTCCCCGGCCTCGGCCGCCTGGTGAAGTCCAACCGCAAGGCGCGCGAGGGCCGCAACCCGCAGACCGGCGAGAAGATCAAGATTCCCGCGAAGACGGTGGTCAAGTTCCGCGTCGCCAAGGCGGTGAAGGACACCATCGCTCCCCCGAAGAAGTAGCTCCCGAACTGCACCGCAGCGAAGGATCAGCAGCATGAAGAGCCGGATTGAATCCGGCTCTTTGTTTTTTGGAGTCGCCGGTCGAGGTCGACCGGCCTCCAACATCACGGGCGGCTATTCCAGCACGGCGGAGATGCTGTACTCCGCGGCCTGCGGGTCCCACTCGATCGTCAGCAGATTGGGTTTGCAGCAGACCTGGCAATCCTCGATGTACTGCTGGCGGCGGCCGGCGGAGGGATCCACCGAGGTCTGGTTCCACTCACCGCATCCGGCGCATTGGAATTGGGCTTCCATGGAAGAAGGGGCTGGGGACTGGGGGCTCGTCGTGCGAGAGCAGGGAGTCAGGTGTGTGTGTCGTCGCTAGCCCTAGCCCCCAACCCCCAGCTCCTAAGAAAAAAGGCACGGGCTTGCGCCCATGCCTTGGGATTCTAGCGGGTACCGCGGCTACTGGTTGGAGATCTGCCAGCCGTTGTCCTGCTTCACCAGGGTGACGGTCGTCTTCTGGTTGGGGCCGTGGTAGAAGTCGGCGCCAAACTTGTCGATCAGCTTCTGCCGGTCCCATACCTTGAAGGTCTTGATCAGATCGCTGTCGGCGTCGAAGGCGTCGCCGACCTTGTTGGTCTTCCAAGCCCATTCATAGGTGACCACGGCCACGGTGGGCGACCTCATCTCCACGTTGTCCACCTTCACCAGGGTGCGCTCGGCGAGGGGCACGGTGTAGACGATGGTGCCGTCCTTCAACTCCCGCTTCTTGAGTTCGGGGAAGGCCGCGAGTTGCTGCTCGCCGTCCTTGGTGAGGGAGATCTTGACCGAGCCATCCTTGGCGGGCTTGGCCAGTTCGACGATGCCGGCCTTCTCCAGGATGCGGTAGTGCGGGTCCTGCGGGCTCACATCAACGCTGGGCTTGATGAGGCCGGCGTCGAATTGGGTGGTCGCCGGACCGCGGGCGACCAGAATCTTCTGCACCAGCGTGGTCGCCTCTTCGGGGGTGAGTTTCTGCCGAGCCTGGTTAATGAAATACACAGCTGTGCCGACGATGGCGGCAACCAGCGCGAAGATGAGAATCATCGGGATTAGCGACGATTCTTTCTTTTCCAGTTCCAGTTCCTCTTCAAACATTGGAGCCTCGCAGAGTCGCGGTGGGGCTTGCGGACTCCCCAGGGCGAAGGACCGTTGAGTATGGGAGCTCAGGTCCGAAATCGCGGTGATTTTCATCACTTCCGGCCGTGATTGCAAGCACGATTTCGCCTTAAAGGGTGGCCGGTTCACACGAAGGACACGAAGGCCCCACGAAGAGCACGAAATAACCCGTCTCGTTAGCGATCCTTCGTGGAACCTTTGTGGCCTTCGTGTGAACCGGCCACCTTTAACTCCGCCAGCAGCGCCCGCTTGCGGTCCTCGGGCAGGAACGACGCCCGGAAGGAGTTCTCGGCCAGGCGCCGCAGTTCGTGGTCGGAGAAGCCGAAGGCGTCCTGCGCAAGCTGGTATTCGCGGGAGAGTGTGGTGCCGAACATGGGCGGATCATCGCTGTTGAGCACGACGTTGAGGCCGGCGTCGAAGTAGCGCCGCACCGGATGGTCCGCGAGACGCGGGCAGCAGCCGGTGCGCAGGTTGCTGGAGATGCAGACCTCGATGGGCACCTGTTCGCGGCGTAAGCGGTCGAGCAGCGCGGGATCGTGCTGCGCGCTGAGCCCGTGGCCGATGCGCTGCGCCTTCAACAGGTCCAGGGCCGCGGTAATGGACTCCGGCCCGCAGCTCTCGCCGGCGTGCGCGGTGAGGCGCAGCCCCGCGGCGGCGGCGCGGGAGTAGAGATCGCGAAACCACTCGGCGGGGCCGCGCCGCTCGTCGCCGCCGATGCCGATGGCGATCACGTTGTGGTCGCGGTAGCGCAGGGCTTCTTCGACCACACGCTCGGCGGCCTCGACGCCGAAGTGGCGCACCGCGTCGAAGATCCAGTAGAGCGAGATGCCGGTTTCGCGCTCGCTCTGGCGCCGCGCCTGGTCGAGCGCCGCAAAGATCTCGCCGAACGATTGGCTGCGCCAATGAATGACACCCACCGAGATGTAAACCTCGGCGTGGCGGACGTTCTGCTCCGCCAGCGAGCGCATCATGCGGCGCAGCACCAGCGCGTAGTCTTCCGGATCGCGCAGCCAGAAGGTGATGTCGCGGAAGGCCAGCAGGAATTCGCCGAAATCCTTGTG
>DASUBK010000485.1:0-4740 GCA_035763305.1 Terriglobales bacterium
CGAACGATAGTGCACTCCGATCGGATCCTGGCTGCTGCTGAAGGTGGTGTACGCGTACGGATTGGTTCCCGCCTGCGCCGCCTGGTAGGCCGCAACCGAGGGGAACTGGTACTGAATGAACGACACATTGCGCTGCAGGTCGACGTACTGGGTCATGGTCACGCCGAACTTGTAGGTGTGCGTGCCGCGGATCCAGGTCAGGTTGTCATTCCAGTTCGGCGCTTTCTCGTTGAAGCGGTCGCCGGCGGCGTTGGTGCCGTTGAAGATGGCGACGCCGTTCACGATGACCACCGGCCCCGGGCCGGTTTGCGCTCCGGGAAAGTGCAGGTTGTTGCGATACGCCCAGCCGCCGCGCAGTTCGTTTAGAACCGTGGGAGAGATGGTCGTAACCAGCTGCGCGCCCACCACGTGCGCCCGGTCCTTGAAGTCGCTCCACGACGACAGCGCCGCCGGGGCGCCTCCGCCGCTGCTCGCGGTATTGATCGGGAACTCGTTGCGGAAGTAGTTGTAGCGCAGGAAGAACTGGTTCTTGTTATTGATCGTCCAGTCGCCGCGGATGTTGAAGAATTGCCCGTGCAGCAGCCCGGGGCTGGCGCCCAGTTCGCTGCTGGGAATCCCCAGCGCGGTGGCGTTGGCGCTGCTGATCGTAATCGGGCTGGCCACGCCGCGCACCAGGTGCTCGTAGCCCGCGAACAGGAACAGCTTGTTCTTGATCAGCGGCCCGCCGGCGTTAAAGGCGTAGTCGTTCAGCGACGTCTTCGGAGTCGTCGATGGGCTCAGCATCGGCTCCGCGGTGGCGTCGAGCCAGCGGTGCGCCCACAGCGCCTGTCCGTGGAAGTCGTTGGTGCCGGAGTTGGTGATCACGTTGAAGATGTCGCCCGTGGTGTTGCCGTACTCCGGCGCGAAGCTGTTGGTGACCGCCTGCACTTCGCGCACGTACACGTCGGAGATGGGGAACAGGCGCAGGCCGTGACGGTCGCTCTGCGTGTCCACCATGCCGTCCATCTGGTAGTTAATGCGGTCCAGTTGGCCGTTGGTGTTCAGGGTGCGCGGAATGCCCAGTTCCGGGTTGGGGTGACCGCTCACGCCCGGCTGCACCACGATGAAGTTGTAGGGATTGCGCGAGGTCAGCGGCAGGTTCTGCGTCTCATGCTCGGTGATGGTGCGCCCGATGTTGGTGCGCGCCGGTTCCACCACCGGTGCGCCGCCGGTCACCTCGACCGTGGTCTCCACCTGGCCCACCTTCAACTCTCCATCCACCACCGCTTCGCTGCCGGCCGCGAGCGACACGTTGGTCGTGTTCAGCGTCTGGAACCCCGACTTCTTAACCGTGACGCTATAGGTGCCGAGCGGCAGGTTGGGCAGCACGTAGTAGCCGTCGTCGCCCGTGGTGATGCTGCGTGTGAACCCGGTCGCGGTGTTGGTCACGGTCACGTCGGCGCCGGCCACCGCCGCGCCGCTGGGATCGCTGATTCGTCCGCGAATCGTGCCGTTGATCGCCTGTTGCGCGAACAGCGGGTTAATGGGGATGAGCAGGGCGACTAGCAGGGCCAGGACGGGGATAACAAAACTTCTACGCATAGAAATCTCTCTTCTCCCGAAATTCAGTAAAGGCCGAGTTGAACAAGCAGATGCCGCAATGACGCTAAAGATACGCAAAAGTTTCAATCGCATTACGAAAATGATTTCGACGAGTCGTGACCATCTTGGTTAGCCGGGCGCATTCGCCGGCGAGCGCGGGCGCAAGTGCTCGATATCGTACACTAACCGGTTCTCTATCCTTACTTGCGTGGGAGTTCTTTCATGGTCTTTTTTCCTCGGCCCAAAGTGGCGCTGGCCGCCGTTGTAGGTCTGGTGTTCGGAATCGCACTTTTTGCACAAACTCCGCAACTGCCGCGGCAGGTGACGGTTGAGCCGTCGGTCAGCGCCATGCCGCTTCCCGCCGACCGCGGCGCCGGCTCGTTGTGGCAATCGCTGCTGAAACTTCATACCCGGGCTTCGCTCATCATGGTCACCGCTCATCCCGACGACGAGGATGGCGGCATGCTCACCCGCTTTTCCCGCGGGGACGGCGGACGCGCCACATTGCTGACTCTCAATCGCGGCGAGGGCGGCCAGAACGTGATGTCGGACGATTATTTCGACGCCCTCGGCCTGGTTCGCACCGAGGAACTGCTCGGCTCCGGCCGCTACTACGGCGTGCAGCAATACTTCACGCGCGTGGTGGACTACGGCTTCTCCAAGGGCCGCGAAGAGGCCCTGCAGATGTGGGGCAAGGACCGCACCCTCTATGACGTGGTGCGCGTGGTGCGCATGACCCGGCCGCTGGTGGTGACCTCGGTGTTCGTCGGCGCGCCCACCGACGGCCACGGCAATCACGAAGTGGCCGGCGAGATGGCGCAGTTGGTCTTCAAGGCCGCCGGCGATCCCAACGTCTTTCCCGACCAGATCAAGGCCGGCCTCCGTCCCTGGAAGCCGCTCAAGATGTACGCCCGCGTGCCCTTCTTCTCCATCCAGAACGGCCAGATGTACGACTACGCCACCGGCAAGTCCGAGCCCGCCCGCTTCTACGACTTCGTCAACGACAAGTGGATCGAGGGCCAGCCCGCGACCAACGTCGAAATCCAGGAAGGCCAGTACAGCCCCGTGCTGGGCCTGTCGTTCCTGCAGTTTTCGCGCGAAGGATTGGGCTGGCAGAAGTCGCAGAACGGCGGCACCGGCATTCCCGCGCCCGGTCCGGTCACCGTCCCGTACCATCGCTATGGCTCGCTGGTGAACACCCCCGACAAAGAGCAGACCTTCTTCGACGGCATCGATACGTCCCTGTCGGGCATCGCGACGCTGGCGAAGGGCGACACCGCATTTCTGAAGCAGGGCCTGCAGCAGATCAATGCGGAAGTCGAGCAGGCCATGGCGCAGTACTCGGCGCAGGACCCGGGCAAGATCGCGCCCGTGCTGGCGCAGGGCGCGAAGGCGCTGAACGCGCTGCTGCAGCAGGTCCAGAGCAGCTCGCTTGACGATGAATCGAAATACGATGTATTGCACGAGCTGCGCATCAAGCAGGCGCAGTTCAATACCGCCCTTGAGGAAGCGCTGGGCATCTCGCTGCAGGCGACGGTGGCGCCCGAGCAGGAGCCGAGCGGACGCTTCGCCTTCTTCGCCGGGCCGTCGGAGACGTTCCAACTCGCCATTCCCGGGCAGAAGTTTTTCGTGCGCGTGCACGTGGTGAACCAGAGCGCCGCGCCGCTGAGCTTGACCAAGGTCTCGCTCGACAGCCCCGAGGGCGAGAATTGGCCGGCGCAGATGCAGAAGGAGCCTCCTTCGACGCTCGCGCCCGGCGCCGCGGCCGATGTGCGCTTCCAGGTTACCGTCCCGGAAAACGCGCGCGTCACCAAGCCCTACTTCAGCCGTCCCGACATCGAGCAGCCTTTCTACAACATCGACGATCCCAAGTACCTCAACCTGCCGACCTCGCCGTATCCTCTCGCCGGTTGGGCGGAATTCGACTACGAGGGCGTGCCCATCCACGTCGGCGAGGTGGTGCAAACCACGCAGCGTGTGACCGGGCCCGGCGTGGTCATGAACCCGCTGGCGGTCGCGCCCGCCATCGGCATCGCCATCGCTCCCAGCGGCGGCATTGTGCCCCTCGACGCCAAGTCATTTCCCGTGACGGCCACCATCCATAGCAACGTCAAGGGCGCGGCGAAGGGCACGGTCAGCCTCAAGCTTCCCGCCGGCTGGCGCTCCGAACCGGCGCAGGCGGACTTCGCCACCGCCAAAGACGGCCAGGATCAGACGGTCAGCTTCCGGGTTTTCCCCGCGAACCTGCAGCCCAAGCCCTATACCGTCACCGCGGTGGCTGAGTACGGCGGCAAGCAGTACGCCGAGGGCTACACCGTCACCGGCTACCAGGGCCTGCGCCCCTACTACCTGTATCGCAATGCGACCTACAACACCCGCGGCGTGGATGTGAAGGTTGCGCCCGGCCTGAACGTCGGCTACGTGATGGGCACCGGCGACGACGTCCCCGGCGCGCTGGCCCAGATGGGCGTGCCCGTCCACTTCCTCAGCCCGCAGGACATCGCCGGCGGCGATTTGTCGCGCTACGACGTAATCGTCCTCGGTGTCCGCACCTACGCCGTGCGCGACGACCTGCGCATCCACAACGGCCGCCTGCTCGACTACGTCAACAATGGCGGTGTCGTGATCGTGCAGTACCAGACGCCGCAGTACGACCACAACTACGGCCCCTATCCTTACACTCTGACCAACGACCCGGAAAAAGTCGTGCAGGAGCACGGCGAGGTTTCCATCGTCGATCCCAACAACCCGGTGTTGACGTGGCCCAACAAGATCACCACCGCCGACTTCCAGAACTGGGTGGAGGAGCGCGGCCACGACTTCATGAAGTCCTGGGCGCCGGAGTGGCAAACGCCGATCGAGATGCACGACGAAGGCCAGGACCCGCAGAAAGGCGGCCTGCTCTACGCGCGCTACGGCAAGGGCGTCTACATCTACACCTCGTTCGCGCTCTACCGCCAGCTTCCGGAGAGCGTCCCTGGCGCCTACCGCTTATTCGCCAACCTGCTTAGCCTGCCGAAAAACCCGGCGGTGAAAACCGCAACCACAAAATAGCACTGGAGTCTTGGAGCGCGCGCGCCCCCCGCGTGCGCTCCCGCCATTTCTTTGCGCTGTCATCCCGAGCGAGCGCGACCGTAGGGGAGGAGGTTCCGCGTCTCA
>DASUBK010000486.1:0-8287 GCA_035763305.1 Terriglobales bacterium
CAGGCTTCCTCGGTGGTGTTGCCGACCGCGCAGATCAGCCCGATCCCAGTGACCACGACCCGACGTGCCAAGCGATGTTCCTCGTGTAAGAAGTTTCGAGTTTCCAGCTTCAAGTTTCAAGACTTGCCGGTGCCAGGTTTCAAGAGCCAATCGAGCGCGCCTTCTTGAAACTTGAAACGGGAAACCTGAAACTGCGGCAGCGCCCCACGCGCGCCGCAACCGCGGGGTTATTTGCTCTTGGCGTGGGATCCGATATACGAGATGGCGTCCTGCACGGTGCGGATCTTCTCCGCGTCCTCGTCGGGAATCTCGATATCGAAGGCCTCTTCGAAGGCCATCACCAGCTCGACGGTGTCGAGGGAATCGGCGCCCAGGTCATCCACGAAGGAAGCGCTGGGGGTGACCTCCGCCTCCTCCACTCCGAGCTGCTCCACGATAATCTGCTTTACCTTCTCGTCCACTGCGGCCATGCGCGTCTTCCTCTCTGGAGTTTCAGTTTCAGTTTCGGTTTCGGTGGCTACAGGCTGCGACGAAATCTGAAACTGAAACTGAAACCGAAACTGAAACTCAACCTGCGATCCGGGCTGGCGGCCTGCTACTGCTTGGCGGCCTTGGAGTGCTTGCCGATATAGTCGACGGCGTCCTGCACCGTCTTGATCTTTTCCGCGTCCTCGTCGGGAATCTCGATGTCGAAGGCCTCTTCGAAGGCCATGACCAGTTCGACGGTGTCGAGGGAATCGGCGCCGAGGTCGTCCACGAAGGAGGCGCTGGGAGTGACCTCGGCCTCTTCCACTCCGAGCTGCTCGACGATGATCTGCTTAACCTTCTCTTCCACGGATGCCATGTACGGGTGCGCCTCCTGGCGTGCGATAAACGTCCTAGTGTAAATGCGCGGCGAAAAGGGTGTAAAGCAAAGCCCGGCAGCGGCTCCGGCCTGCCGCTGCACAGGAACGGCCCGCGCCGCAGGGCAATCGTTTCATCGTAGCCACCGGAAGGAATACGGTCAACGGGGTGGGACGATGTTCCCGCGGCGGAATGCAGATTCGGGAGGCGGAGGAGAGTGGTCGGTGACCAGTGATCAGTGGCCAGTCCGGCCTGAGCATCGACCACGGACCGCGGACCACGGACCACTGTCCACTGTCCACTTGGTATAATCCGGTACACCGATCCGCCAACGAGGATGCTCTTGTGGGGTGTCGCGGCGAAAGCCTCGTTGCGGTTGCTCCTGCATGCCTGACGCGCCGCAGCCCGCACCCGAGCCGCTGACCACCGCGCGCTACCGCGCCCTTCTCGACATCTCCGAAACTATCTCCCGCCACCTCGATCTGGACGAGCTGCTGCATGCCCTCGCCCGGCGTTTGCAGCCGCTGATTCCTTTCGACCTGGTGGCTTTTGTCCTGTACGACGCTGCCAGCGACAAGATGCGGCTGCGCACCCTGGACGCTGTCGGCGAACCGCTGCCGTTCCCAGCGGAGGTCAGCCGCCGGGACTCGATCAGCGCCTGGGCCATGGACCACCAGCAATCCCTCTGCTTGGGAACCCTGGAGGGCGAGACCCGCTGGGCGCCCGTCCTGGACATCATGCGTGCCGGCGGCATCCAGTCCTGCTGCGTGCTGCCCTTGACCACGGCGGCGACGCGTTTAGGCGCGCTCACCTTGGGATCGCAACGGCACGACGCCTACAGCGCGGAGGACATGGAATTTCTGCAGCACGCCGCACAGCAGATGGCGGTCTCCATCGAGAACGCCATCAACCGCCACCACGCGGCCGAATCGCGGGCGCAACTGGAACGGGAACGCGATCGCCTGCAGCTGATCCTGGAGATGAATAACGTCCTGGTCAGCAATCTCGATCTCCACGAGCTGTTCCCCCGCATCTCCGCCTGCCTGCGCGGGCTGGTCAAGCACGACTACGCCAGTCTGGCGCTGCACGATCCCGAGCAGGACGTCATGCGGCTGCGCGCTCTGGTCTTTCCCGGCGGCAAGGGACTGGTGCGCGAGGAACTGGTCTACCCGGTTGACGGATCGCCGGCGGGCTGGGTGCTCGAGCACAAAGCCCCGCTGCTGCTCGATCGCATGGACACCGACCGTTTCCCCGCACCCGTCACGCGCCTCATGAAAGACGACGGCGTGCAGAGCGCGATTTTTTTGCCGCTGCAAACCCGCAACGGGGTGCTGGGCACCATGAGCGTCGCCAGCGTGGAGGCCAATGCCTTTGACGAAGCCAACGTCGCGCTGCTGGCGCAGATGGCTCGCCAGGTCGCCATCGCGGTGGAGAACGCCCTCGCCTTCACCCAGATCGCCCAGCTCAAGGACAAGCTGGCCTCCGAGCGTCTGTACCTGGAAGACGAAATCCGCAGCCAGTACAACTTCGAAGAGATCGTGGGCGAGAGCGCCGCCCTGCAGCGCGTATTGCAGCAGGTGGAGACGGTGGCGCCGACCAACGCCGGGGTGCTGATCCTGGGCGAGACCGGCACCGGCAAAGAATTGATCGCGCGCGCCATCCACAATCTCAGCCCGCGGCGGGAGCGCACCTTCGTGAAGTTGAGCTGCGCCGCCATCCCCACCGGCCTGCTGGAGAGCGAGTTGTTCGGCCACGAGAAGGGCGCCTTCACCGGCGCGCTGACGCAGAAGCTGGGCCGCTTCGAACTGGCCGACCGCGGCACCCTCTTCCTCGACGAAGTGGGCGAGATTTCCCTCGAGCTCCAGTCCAAGCTGCTGCGCGCCCTGCAGGAGCACGAGTTCGAACGCCTGGGCAGCACGCGCACGCAACGGGTGGATGTGCGCGTGGTGGCCGCCACCAACCGCGACCTGCTCAAGATGGTCGGAGAGGGCAGCTTCCGCAGCGACTTGTACTACCGCCTCAACGTCTTTCCCATCCTCGTGCCGCCGCTGCGCGAGCGCCGCGAGGACATTCCCCTGCTGGTTCGCTACTTCGCGCAGAAATTCTCCCGCGCCATGGACCGCCACATCGAGATCAGTCCCGGCGCCACCATGCAGCGCCTGCAGGAGTGGCAGTGGCCGGGCAACATCCGCGAGCTGAGTAACCTGATCGAGCGGGCCGTGATCCTCTCCTCCGGCGCCGTCCTGCAGGTGCCGCTGACGGAACTGGTCGCCCCCGCCGCCGCGCCGGCGCCGGCCGGCGACATCGCGACCCTGGAGCAAAACGAGCGCGAGCACATCCTGAAAGTGCTGCGGGAAACCGGCGGCGTGATCGCCGGCCCGAACGGCGCTGCCGCCCGCCTCGGCCTCAAGCGCACCACTCTTCATTTCAAGATGAAGAAGCTGGGCATCCGCCGCGAAGATGTGACGGAATCCTGACATCCTGACAGCGCGTTGTCACTCCCAGCTTGTCACTGACACCCCACCTTGGTCGTAGCTGTTCCTTCTCGCCTCGTCGATTCAGCAATTTACCAATCGTCTGTGAGCGGCGTCCGTGTGGCGTGTGACCTGCACTATGACCGGCAGGCGCCCACACAGGGGCTTACTGGAGAAGGACGATGTTCAGGGCCACGCTGGAAGAGCAAGGCGAGCAGGTGGTGGTGAAGCTGGAGGGCAGCTTGACTGGAGATTTTGTCGGCGAGGTCGAGGGGATGTGGAACCAGCTGCAGGAGCACCGCTCCAAGGACAAGCCGCTGGTCATCGATCTCGCTGCCCTGACCTTCGCCAATGCCGCCGGCAAGGCTTTGCTGGTGAGGATGTACCAGTCGGGCGCGCAGTTGATGGGGAAAGGGCCGCTGACGCGGGGACTCGTGGAAAGCATCGTCGAGACCGCCAGCTCGGCCCGGCACTAACAGGAGGTGTGGAGTGGCTGCTAGCCGTTCGCCGTACAACCTGGAACTTTCCGACACCTGCATGAACTGCCGCAACCGGTCGGAAGATTTCTTCTGCAGTCTGAACCCGGGAACCCTGCGCGGGCTGGAGGCGATGTCGTTCATCACCGCCTATCCCGAGGAGTCGGCGCTCTTCGTCGAAGGGCAGGCGCCGCGCGGCATTTACGTGCTGTGCCGCGGGCGGGTGAAGCTGTCGGTGGTCTCCGCCGACGGCAAAACGCTGATCCTGCGCATTGCCCAGGCGGGCGAAATCCTGGGCCTCAGCTCCTGCGTGCTGGGCAAGATGCACGAGATGACGGCGGAGACGCTGAGCCCCTGCCAGGTGAATTTCGTGCGCCGCGAAGACTTCCTGCGCTTCCTCAAAGAAGATCCCGAGGCCTGCTTCCGCGTGGCCGAGCAGTTGAGCAGCGAGTATCAGTCGGCCTGCCGCGAGATCGGATCGCTGGGCTTCTCCCGCTCGGCGGAAGGCAAGCTGGCCAACATGCTGCTGGACTGGATGCGCTCCGGCGCCAACGGCAACGGCGCCACCCGCATCATTAAGCTGACGCTGACCCACGAAGAGATGTCGCAGATGATCGGGGTCAGCCGGGAGACCATCACCCGCACCCTGGCCAAATTCAAAGCGAAGAAGTACATCGCCATCAACGGCAGCTCGCTCACGGTGCTGAACCCGCGCGAGCTGGAGACGGTGGCGGAAACCAACCGGGTGACCGCGGCCATGCAGGAGGAGGAGATCCCCTCCGAATCGCGGCGAGTGGGCAACAAGGGCTTGACGCAGTTGGCAGTAGCGATGCGCTGAACGCGGGCGCGGAATCGAGGTCGGTTATGAGCCTGTTCCGGCATTACACCTGCGATGTCTGTGGCGCCTTCCGCGAGGAAGGGCAGTCGTGGTTCCTGATTGTCGACAACCGCTGGGGCGACACGGTGGAGGTCCTGGCGTGGGACCCGGTGCTGGCCTCGAGCAACGGCGTGCGCCACGTCTGCAGCCCCGGCCACGCCCACGCCATGATGGCGGGATGGATGCGCACCGGGCGCCTGGAGCGCTGTCACGATCCGCTGGGCGACGTGCCGGGCGAATTCTCCCTGCCGGTGTGGACCGATGAGGGCCGCCGTACCGTCGCCCATCTCGGACAGCTCAGCGTGGATCGCACTGCCATCCTCAACGACGAAGCCACCGACCGGCAAACCCTGATGTCGGTGCTGGATGCCATCGAAAACGTCTTGCAGGAGCACGCCTGCGACGGAGAGTACGACCGCGAAGAACAGGCGGAGGCCACGCTGGTGTATGACGCATAGGATCCGCTTCGGGGGAGTCTGGTAACTGGCATTCCTACTCCTCCAAGAGTTGGCCCCTTACCTCCCCCAGGAGCGGAAAAGGCCGGGCGCAACAAGCCCGGCCTTTTTCATTGCGAGTGCCGATTTCCGAACGCCGATTACGGCGTGATCAACCCCGACGCGGCCGCCGCCATGCCGTGCGGCAGCGCATGGCGATAGGGCGCGAACGAGTAGTCGGCGCCCGGCTCGGAATGCGCCTGGATCACGATGGCGTAGGAATTTCCCGCTTCCAGCACCCCCGGCGGCAGCGTCATCGACGTCGCCGAGGTATGCAGCGTCGCCACCCCCGCGATGGTCGGTTGGCCCGCTTCCTCGTATACCCGCAGCACCAGCACGATGTAGCCCGTCGCCCCTGGCGGTGCGGTCCATGCGAGAGTCGGCGCTGACGGCTGATGGCTGATAGCTAGTTGTGTTGTCCTTCGTACTCGTTCCGCAGCTCGATCTGTCGATCCATGATGGGGATTTCCTTGCCGCCGATGAAGACGTGCTTGACGTCGCTCTTCATGTCCAGCGGATCGCCGGTGGCCACCACCACGTTGCCCATCTTGCCCACGTCGAGGGAGCCGAGTTGGTCGGCCACGCCCCAGATCTCCGCCGGGTTCAGCGTGATTGCCTTCAGCGCCTCGTCGTACGGCAAACCGAACGCGACCGCCCAGCCCGCCTGGTACGGCAGGTTGCGCACCCCGTGCGTGTCGCCGTACGACGCGAACGCGATCTTGACTCCGCGCTTGGCCAGTTCCCCGGGCAGGCGCAGCACCGCGTCGTAGCGCTCGTCCTCGTTCGGCTGCTCGTAGATCGGGCCTACGATCACCGGCACGTGCAGCGACGCGATGTAGTCCAGCAGCGGCTGCGCGTGATTCACGTGGCTGAGCACGAATTTCAGGTGAAACTCGTTGGCGATCCCCACCGCCGTTTGCAAATCGTTCGGCTGCTCGGCGGCAAGCACGATCGGCTTCTTGCCCTGCAGGTACGGCTGCAGCGCTTCCATCTTCAGATCGCGCTTGGGCGGTTGCCCGGCGCGTCCGCCTTGCGAACTCGCGGGAGCGCTCATCTTCTGAGCGTAGTCCTGCGCGTCCATGAAGGTCTGCCGCAGTTGCGAGGCCATGCCCATGCGCGTGGACGGGAAGCGGCCGCTGATGCCCTCGCCGCGCCCGCCGGTACGCCGGTCCTGGGCGAGGAAGTTCAGCGGCAGCGCGATGTCGCGATCCAGAAGCATCTCCTGCGCCGAGGCGCCGGCGAGCTGGATGAACGAATCCTGTCCCGGCAGGGTGTCGCCCTCCGCCGGGCTGACCACCGCGTTGGTGATGCCGTTGATGCGCGCGGTGGGAATCAGCTCCGACTCGGCATGAAACGCGTCCCAGACGTGAAGCTGAGGATTGATCTCGTCGCTCGGCTCCAGCATGTCGTTGGTCATCGGGTCGGCGGAGATTTCCGTCAGCCCGAGGTGGCTGTCGGAATCGATCAGCCCGGGGTAGACCGTCATGCCGGTGACGTCGATCACATGAGCGTTGGCAGGAATTTTGGTGGACGCCGCCGGGCCGACGGCGGTGATCTTGCCGTTCTCGATCACCACCACGCCGTTTTCAATGGTGCCATGCGTGATGGTCAGCAGCTTGCCGCCCTTCAGCGCAATCGGGCCGGCAGGAGCGGCGGTGCTTGCCTGGGACTGCGCGCCATCCGGCATCTGCCGCGGTGGCCGCCGCTGGCCCAGCGCCGCAAGAGAAAACAAGAAGATCAACGCCAAGGTCGCCACGGTACGCAGAGGAGCATTCGGCATTCGGCATTCTGCATTCGGCACTCTCATTGGTTCACCTCCGCCGTCGCGGCCACCGGCGACAGGCTCTGGTCCGGCCCGTGCCACTGCGGCATGCCGAGCCCCGGCAGGCTGCGGTCGAAATAAATGTCGCCGTCGATGAATACCTTGTCGGCCACGCCGTAGACGGAGAGCGGATAGCCGTCCCAGATCACCAGGTCGGCGTCCTTGCCCACGTCGATCGACCCCACCTTGTCATCCACGCCGATGATCCACGCCGGATTGATGGTGATCATCTTCATGGCTTCGTCTTCGGTGGCGCCGCCGTAGCGCATCGTCTTGGCGGCTTCCTGGTTGAGGCGACGCATGAAATCTTCCGAGTCGCTCTTGATGGCCACGCGCACGCCCTTGCGCATGGACATTACCGCGTTCCACGGAATCGCGTCCCAGGCCTCGTGCTTGAAGCCCCACCAGTCGGCGAAGGTGGCGATGGCCACGCCGTTGGCCGCGATCTTGTCGGCCACCTTGTAGGCCTCCAGCGCGTGGTGGAAGGCTCTCACCTTGTAGCCGAACTCCTTGGCCATCGCCATCTCGTTCAGGAACTCGTCGGCGCGGTAGCAGTGGATCTGCACCAGCAGCTTGCCGCGCAGCACGTCGGCCAGCGCGTCCAGTTTGAGGTCGCGCTTGGGAGCGTGGGCGCTGCTGTCGCCCGCCTTGACCTTGGCGTTGTAGTCGTCCCACTCCTTCATGTACTGCTGCGCCTCGACGAAGGCGGCGCGCTGCACCGCGAAGTTGCCCATGCGGGTGGAGGGCATCTGGTTGCGGCTGCCGAAGACACGCTTGGGATTCTCGCCGCTGGCGAACTTGATGGAGCGCGGCGCGCCGGGGAAGAGCAACTGGTCGCGCGACAGGCCGTACTTGGTCTTGATCACCACCGCCTGCCCGCCGATCATGTCGGCCGAGCCGTGCAGCAGCAGCGCCGAGGTGACGCCGCTGGCCAGCGCGCGGTAGATCATCTTGTCGGTGTAATCGAAGGCGTCGATCATCATCATCTGCGGCACGATGGGGCTGGTGGCCTCGTTCACGTCGCCGTCCAGCGCGATGTGCGAGTGGCAGTCGATGATCCCGGGCGTGACGTACTTGCCGCCGGCGTCGATCACCTGCGCCGACGCCGGCGCATTCACGCTGGCGCCGTAGGCCATGATCTTGCCGTCCTTCACGTACACCGCGCCGTGCTCGATCTTGCCGTGGGTGACGGTGAGCAGGGTGGCGTTGCGGATGACGAATTCGTTATGGCCGTTGGGATGGTAGTTGGCGGGATACGGCGAAGCGCTCGTCTGAGCGAACGCCAGCCCGCCCAGCAATAG
>DASUBK010000487.1:0-2624 GCA_035763305.1 Terriglobales bacterium
GAGTTCGTGCGCCGCAGCCAGGAGACGGTGGAATCGCTGGCCGAGCGCACCCGCGGCATCGCCGTGCTGTGCGGCTACGTCACCCCGGCGCATCACGAAACCGGCAAGCGCGTGCACAACTCCGCCGCCTTGCTGAAGGACGGCACGATCGCCTTCGTGCAGTCGAAGATGCTGCTGCCCACCTACGACGTCTTCGACGAGCTGCGCAACTTCGCTCCCGCGGCGAAGCAGGAACTGCTGCCCTTCTGCGGCAAGCAGATGGCAGTGACCATCTGCGAGGACGCGTGGAACGACAAGAATTTCTGGGGCAAGCGGCTGTACGGCGTGGACCCGGTGGAAGAGTTGATGCGCGCCGGCGGCAATTTCATGATCAACATCTCCGCCTCGCCCTTCTGGCTGGGGAAGCGCAAGGTGCGGCGGGAGATGCTGGCGGCGCTGGCCGCGCGTTACAAGGCGCCGGTGGTGATGCTCAACACCGTCGGCGGCAACGACAGCCTCATCTTCGACGGCTCCAGCATGGCGATGGCGCCCGACGGCCGCATTATCGCCCAGGCCAAATCGTTCGAAGAAGACCTCGCCTTCTTCGACTCCGACACGCTGCAAGGCGACGTGCACCACCAGATCGAAGGCACGGAGGCCAGCGTGTACGCCGCGCTGGTGCTGGGCACGCGGGATTACGTGCGCAAGTGCGGCTTCCAGCGGGTGCTGGTGGGGTTGAGCGGCGGCATCGATTCGGCGCTCACGGCCGCGATCGCGGTGGATGCCGTGGGCGCGCAGAACGTCACCGGCGTGGGCATGCCGGGACCGTATTCCTCGCGCGGCAGCATTGACGACGCGCGCGCGCTGGCGGAGAACCTCGGCATCCGCTTCGAACTGATCCGCATTACCGACGTCTTCGACGGCTACCTCAAGACGCTGAAGCCGGTGTTCGGCAGTCGCGAGGAGGACGTCACCGAGGAGAACGTGCAGTCGCGCATCCGCGGCTCGCTGCTGATGGCGCTGTCCAACAAATTTGGCGGGCTGGTGCTCTCCACCGGCAACAAGTCGGAGCTGGCGGTCGGGTACTGTACGCTATACGGCGACATGTGCGGCGGGCTGGCGGTGATTTCCGATGTGCCCAAGACGCTGGTGTACCGCCTGGCGCACTTCGTGAACTCGCGCCGGCCGGTGATTCCGCGTTCGACACTGGAGAAGCCGCCCTCGGCGGAGTTGCGCCCGGACCAGAAGGACACCGACTCGCTGCCGCCCTACGAGGTGCTGGACGCGATCCTGGAGGACTACGTCGAGGAGCTCAAAGGCGCGCCGCAGATTGCGGCCGAACGCGGCTACGATGTGGCCCTGGTGCGCAGCGTGATTCGCCTGGTGGAATTGAGCGAATACAAGCGCAAGCAAGCCGCGCCGGGATTGAAGATATCGGCCAAAGCCTTTGGCCAGGGGCGGCGTTTCCCCATTGCCGCCCGCAGCGAACTCTGAATTCAGAAAGAGGCAATATGCATACCAAGTGGCCCGCCATCACCCTCCTGCTGTTACTCGCCGCCGCCGTAGTGTTTCTGGGAGCGCAGCGGCAGCAGCCCGCCGCGCCCGGCGCCGTGACCGCGCCCGCGGGCAACGGAAAGCTGCCCAGCCAGCAGGAGGTGGAGAGCTTCCTGCGGCACTGGTTCGGCTACGAACAGAACATCAAGTTCGACGTGGGCGCGATCCGGCCGTCGGAAGATGCGAATGTCGCCGAAGTGGTAGTGCGCGCCACCGCGCCTCAGGGCCAGCAATTGCTGCGGCTCTATGTCACCCCGGACGGCCAGCACGCCATCGCCGGCGAGATGATCCCCTTCGGCGCCGACCCCTTTGGCCCCATCCTCAGCAAGCTGCAATCTGGCCTCAACGGCGCCGCCAAGGGCCCGGCCGATTCGCAGGTGCTGGTGGTGGAGTTCGGCGACCTGGAATGTCCCAGCTGCAAAGCGGCCCAGCCGGCGGTGGACAAGATGCTGGCGGAGAATCCGACGCTGCACTTTGTCTTCCAGCAGTTTCCGCTGACGCAGATTCATCCCTGGGCGTACAAGGCTTCGGAATACTCGCAGTGCGTGGCCAAGCAGAACAACGACGCCTTCTGGAAGTTCCAGGCGGCGGTGTACGCGGACCAGGAGAATATCAACCCGCAGAATGCCGACCAGAAGCTCACCGCCGCGGCCACATCGTCCGGCGTCAACGGCGCCGAGGTGGCGAAGTGCGCCGCCTTGCCGGCGACCGCGCAGCAGGTGGACGCGTCGCTCAAACTGGGGCAGGACCTGGGCGTGACCGGCACGCCCACCGTGTTCATCAACGGGCGCAAGATCCAGAATATTGCCGGGGTGCCGCCCGAGACCCTGCAGTCGCTGATCAAGTTCGCGGCAACGCCCGACGGCAGGTAGTGGATAGTGGTCAGTGGACAGTGTCCAGAACTGGCCACTGATCACTGACCACTAGCGGGTCGTCGGCACCAGCATCTCGGTGGACTCCGCCAGGTTGGCGTGCAGGATGTGGGGCGTGATCACGATCAGCAGTTCGCTGGTCTGAGTGTTCTTGGTTTCGTGCGACAAGGCGGTGCCCAGGCCGGGAATCTTGGCGATTCCGGGCAAGCCGGTCAGCGT
>DASUBK010000488.1:0-8714 GCA_035763305.1 Terriglobales bacterium
AACTCCTGCGGCAAGGTGAATTTCACCAGGAGCGGCGCGGTGGTCGAGACCCAGAACATGCGGTCGTTATTGGCGATGCGCTGCCCTTCGCGGATGTAGCGCCGCGCCACCACGCCGTCGAAGGGCGCCACGATGCGCGTCTTCTCCAGTTCCAGGTTGAGCGACTTCAGCTTCTCTTCGGCGTTGCGCAAGTCCTGCTGCTGGCGCGCGATCTCGAACTTCGACCCAATCGCGGTGTAGCGATCGTGCTCTACCTGCTGGGCGGAGATGACGTTGGATTTCCACAACGCCTCGGAGCGCGACAGGTCGGCGTCGTGCACCGAGTCCAGCGCCTGCCAATGCTTCAAGTCCTCGGTGAGACTCTTGACCTGGGCGTCGGCGGCATCGCGGTCGGCGGTGAGCTGGCGATCGTCGAGTAGGGCCAGCAGGTCGCCCTTGCGCACCCGCTTGCCGACCTCGGCGTTGATGCGCGCCACCACGCCCTCGCGTTGCGCCAGCACGTCCACCTGGTTCTCCACGATCAGCGGGCCCGACGCCTGGTAGAACTCCGGGCTGGGCGCGGGTGCGCTGGCCGCCGCCTTGGGCGCCGCCTTCGCCGCTGCCTCAACCGTGGTCGGCGTGTCGCTGGAGCACCCCGCCAGGATGCCCAGCGCCGCCATCGCGAGCAACGATTTCCAATTCACCGAAAACCTCCTCACACTTCGTGAACCTCCGTGGAACCTTCGTGGCCTTGGTGTGAACCAAGAGGGCCGGTTCACACGAAGTACACGAAGGTCTCACCAAGGTCACGAAGGCTGACAATCCTGTCGCTCCACTCTGCTCTGTCGGTCTGAAAGCTGAGAGCTTCCTTCACCATCCAAACCACTTCCACATCGTGGACCACGTCCACATGGCGATGCCGCGAAAGAGCACATATCCCGAGGGCCGCCAGCCCACGAACACCTTGCTCAGTCCCTTCATCCCCGGCCGAATGGTTCCTGACGGATTGGGCACCTCGACGCGGGCGAAGTAAAACGTCTGGTCGCCTTGCGTGGCGCTGACCGGGCTGATAATGTCCACGCGCCCGCGGAACTTCTGCGTCGGGAAGCTGTCCAGCTTGACCGCGCTGCTGTCGCCCGCGGTCAGCAGCGGCACGTCGGTAGGATCCACCGCCACGTCGATCACCGCATGCGAGGTGTTGACGATCTGCCCGAAGGTGTCGCCCGCCTCCAGCTTGCGCCCGGCCATGTCCTCGATGTGCGGCGTGGCGACGACCCCGTCGATCGGCGCCCGCAGCTTCATGTGCTCGAGTCGTTCCCGGGCGCGGGCCACTTCGGCGCTCCAGTAATCCGCCTGCACGTGCTGCATGCCGGCCTCGGTGCCGTCATTCGCGGCCAGGGCGCGGTTCCTGGCGGAGATTGCGGTGTTGCGCCTGGCCTCGGCCTCCGCCAAGGCGGTGCGCTGGTCCCAGTCGTCCATCTCCGCCAGCACGGTGCCGCGCGTGACCGGGTCGCCCTCGTGCACGTAGACCTTGTGCACCACGCCGTCCATCTCCGCCTGCACCAGCGTCATGGTCTGCGGCGAGACCGAGCAGTCGCCGGCCACGCGCATGGGAAGAGGAATCACGACCAGGAACGCCGCCACCGCCAGCGCCAGTCCAACAGTCCCGGCGCGGCCACGCTTGCTCAGGCGCAGGAACTTCTGTTTCGAGCGCACGATCGGCTCCAGCACGCCGATCAGCGGCACCTCGCGGTAGAGCGACGCGTTGCGCAGCGCCACCGTCGCCTGCGAGGCCAGCACCTTGATGAACTCGAAGTGCGTCTCGCCCAGAAAATCCGGGTCGCCGCTCTCGTAGGAGAGGATGCCGACCTTGCCCTGCTCGTCGGCCAGCGGGACCGAGTACCAGCAGCGCACGCCGGTGGCGGCGAAGTACTCGCGGAACTTGATGCGCGCTTCCTCGCTGTCTGCGATGACCTCCTGGTCGCGCATCACGACGTAGAGCGGATCGTTGAAGACCGCGCACCACTCCAGCATCTCGCGCAGGCGGCGCACATTGGGGTCGGAGTGCACGATCTCGATCGTCCCCGACATCGCCTTGAGCTGGATCTTGCCGTAATTGTCCAGCGCCAGCGCCGAGCGCTCGAAGGGAATGATCTTCGAGGGCTGGTTCACGATCACCTGCAGCACCCGGTCGAGGTTCAGCGTGGAGGTGATCTCGTTGCTGACCTGCACCAGCGTCTCCAGGATCTCGACCTTGCGCTCGGACTCGAAGAGGCTGGCGTTGTGCAGCGCGATGGCGGCGCTCTCGCACAGGGTGGCGAGGAAGAACACGTCGGTGTCGGTGATGGGCTTGCCGTCGTTGCGGTTGGCGATCTCCAGCACGCCCACCGCGAAGCCGTCGCAGACGATGGGCGCGGCCGCCAGGCTTTGCAGCGCTCCCGCCTGCTCGCCGTTGCGCGCCGCCAGGCGCTCGTCATCCTGCTGCAGCACGAAGACGTCGCCGCCCTCGATTGCCAGCCCCGGCGCGCCTTCGCCCTCCTTCAGCACCGCTCCCAATGTCATCGTGGGGTCGTTGCCGGCGGTGTACATCAGCAGCAGATCGTCGCCCTGCACCAGCCACACATTGCAGGCCTGCACGTTCAGCAAGTCGCGCGTCTTGCCGGCGATCAGCGGCAGCAGTTCGTCCATCTGGATGGTGGAGTGGAACACCTTCTCCATGTCGTACAGCATGGTGAGGCGGTTGACCGTCTCCAGCCCGGCGTTGCGCTCCATCTCGTCGGAAACCGCGGTAGCCAGCGCGATGGCGGCTATCTCGGTGATCTCGGCCACGGTCTCCACATCCTGCTCTTCGAAGAAGCGCTCGAAGGTGACCATCTCGATGGCGCCCACCAGCACCTCGTCGAGCATGATGGGGATGCAGGCGAACGACTCCACGTGGCGGCGCACGTCCCAGTGGGCGAAGTACTCGCGCTTCAGGTCGGGGCCGGAGATCAGGTTGCTGGCAAGGGTCAGCGGCAGGTGCCCGAGGACGGCCGCGGGGCCGATGGCGCTCTCCTGGATGCTTCCGCCCAGGCAGCAGCGCATGCGCCACTGCTTTTCCGCCTGCTCGTCATAGGTATAGACGGCGACGGAGACGCCCTCGACGAGTTCCTGGACCTGCTGGGCCACGATGCGGGCGCGGCCGGTGACCTCGCGCTCCGAGAGCAGCGCGGCAGCGAAATCCCCTGGGGAAAACGACAAAGCGGGTGACGGTGTCGCCATGCAGCGACTCCTTCCGTACGATCAATCTGCTGTTAAGCGGCTGCGTTTTCGGGGAGAGGGGGTTGCAAAAACGCACGCCTTCCCGTAAGTTGTGCGGACTCTAGCATCGGCGTATGTGACTGTCAATGAAGGCGGCAACGTCCGGGGAGAGAACTGGCCATGGATCTGGACCTGCACAAGTCGGGAGAGGTACAGGTGCTGCACCTGCGCGGCAACCTCAAGCTGGGTGACGGCGTGGACCAGTTCAAGAGCGTGATCGAAAACCTCGGCGCCCAGGGCGACGTCCGGGTGGTGGTCAATCTCTCGCAGATCGTGATGGCCGACTCCAGCGGTATCGGCGCCCTGGTGCGGGCGCAATCCTCGATGAAGCCCAAGGGCGGCGCCGTCAAGCTGGTCTCCCCCAGTCGCCTGGTGCTGCAGACCCTGAAAATCCTCGGCCTGCTGAGCGTCTTCGAACTCTACGACGACGACCAGAGCGCGGTGGAGTCGTTCTAGCCGATTGCCGAATTCCGATTGCCGATTGCAGGTTCCAGCGAACACATAAACTCCGGTTGGTAGGCCCCGGCGCCCTCGCCGGGGCGGTCCCTGCGTGGGAACCGAATGCTGCTCGCGTGGGCGCCCGCGCCCGCGCGCCCCCTCGCGTGCCCATTTCGGAAAATCCTCAACCCTCTTGACCTTTGGGTCTTCTACTCCCGGCGTTGGGTGATATGCCCCACCAGCTCGGCTTCCGCGCTGCCGCCGCCGTGGCAGTCCCTTTGATTTCAGCAACTTGGCTCGCTTCAATCATTGGCTCGCCACTTGCACCTTCCTCTCCCCGAGAGGGAGTGATATGGGTGCAAAGGCTCATTTTGGGAGCCGGCTTTGGCAGACGCTAGCTTCGGTCAAAACCGGCATCATCCTGCTGATCGTGGTGGCGGTGGTTTCGGCCGCCGGCACCTTCATCCTGCAACGCCCGCTGACCGATGCCGACCAATTGCAGCAGGCCTACTCGCCGCAGACCCTGCGCTGGCTCGACTTGCTCGGCCTGACCGACGTCTTTCACGCGTGGTGGTTCGCGCTGCTGCTGGCGCTGGTTGGGTCAAGCATCGTACTGGTGTCCATTGACCGCTTTCCCAAGGCCTGGCGGCTGCTGACCCGGCCCTACCTGCGCGCCGAGGCGCACTTCCGCGCCGTGTTGCCGGTGCAGCAGCAGATTCCGATCTCCAATCCTGACCAGGCGATCGAAGTCGCCGCCCGCACGCTCAAGCAGCGCGGCCTCTATGCCCGCCGCGTGATGGACAATTCCGGCGCGACTTCGCTCTTCGCCGAGCGCAATCGCTGGTCGGTGCTGTCAGTCTACGTGGTGCACCTCAGCCTGCTGCTGATCCTCGCCGGCGGCATCATTGACGCCTTCTTCGGCTACAAGGGCTACCTCAGCCTCAGCCCCGGCCAGCAGACCGACAAGCTGGAGTTGCGCGATAAGACCGTCCGCGCAATGCCGTTCACGCTCCGCTGCGACGGCACCGGTCAGGAGAACTATGCCGACGGCACGCCCAAGAAGTGGTGGTCGCGCCTGACCGTGCTGGAGAACGGCAGGGAAGTGCTGCGCAAGGAGATCGTGGTCAACGACCCCCTGGTGCGCGAGGGCATCCGCTTCTACCAGTCGGGCTATGGCATCACCGGCGAAGTCGAATCGCTGCTGTTCACCGTTTCGCCCGCGGGAAAGCCGCAGGACGCGACGCAGATCACGCTGCGTCCCAACGCTCCCGCCACCTTGAAGGACGGCAGCACCATCCGCCTGCTGAAGTTCGTTCCCGATTTCGCCCTGCAGGACAACCAGATCTACACCAAGTCCAATTACCCCGATAACCCGGCGATCCAGTTGGCGGTCATCGGCGGCGACGGCAAGACCTCGATGGCGTGGCTCTTCCCCCGCATGGGCCAGCGCCAGGGCGAGATTCCCTACGACCTCACGCTGAACGACCTGCAGATGCAGGCCTACACCGGGCTGCAGGTTTCGCACGAGCCCGGCCAGTGGGCGGTCTGGGGAGGATGCCTGCTGATGGCGCTGGGCCTGGTAATGGCCTTCTACCTGGTGCACCAGCGCTACTGGGTCGCGGTGGCGGAAGACAAGACTGGCGCCACCGTGCTGTGGATGGGCACCGCGGCCGATAAGAGCCGCGATCACCTGCAGGACGAGTTCAACGAAATGGCGGAAGAGATCCGCGCCCAGGTGGCGGCTGAACCCAAGACCCGCGCCGCCAAGCGGGAAGCGTCCTTGGTGGGCGCATAAGAAGAGAAGAGGGAGAGCATCATGTCGCGTGCACGAGTCGAAACCCCAACCAATCCCGGCAACGCCCTGCTGGTCGCCGTCGGCCTGGCAGTTACGTTCCTGCTGTTCGTGGCCCTGCTGCCGGCCTTCAAGGCGTCGGGATCGATCCTCAACGAAAGCAATTTCCTGTATGTCGCGCTGATCTTCTACGCCGGCGCGGCCTCGCTGTACATCGGCTTCGGCGTGACCGGAACGGCCAGGTACGTCAAGTTCGCCTCGATCGCGACTGCCATCGGCTTCGCGGCGAATACCCTGGCCGCCGGTCATCGCTGGTATGCCGCCGGCCACCCCCCCTTCGCCAACATCTACGAGATGCTGCTCAGCTTCGTGTGGACCGTCGCCGCCCTGACCCTGCTCGCCGAGCGCAAGTTCGCGGTCAAGGTAATAGGCGTGGTGACCATGCCGCTGGCGGTCACCGGCGTGGTGCTCATGCAGTTGCTGCCCTCGGACGTGCGTCCGCTGGTGCCGGCGCTGCAATCCACCTGGCTGCACGTGCATGTCACGCTGGCGATGCTGGCCTACGCCGCCTGCGCGCTGAGCTTCGCCCTGGCGCTGATGTTCCTGGTGCAGGACCAGGTCAAGACCGAGACCTTCCTCGCCGCCACCAGCATCGGCGTGACCGCCATCTACGCCGGCATCCTCACTCGCTTCGAAAAGTGGGGCGGCCTGAGCGTGGTCGCCTGGGACGCGGAGAACAAGCAGGAGCTGTACCTGTCGCGTAATTCCAAGCTGTTTGTGGTCATCCCCGACCTCGGCTGGCTGTACCTGCTGATCGCGCTGGTCGCGGTGACGCCGCTGGTCATCTTCTTCTGGTCGCGCTGGAAGAAGAACGATTCCTGGCTGCCGCTGGCCGGGCGTGCCATGTTCATCAGCCTGGCGCTGCAGATCGTCGGTGTGGCCGGCTTCGCCCTGCGCGCCAACGACAAGGCGTACGGCTCGCTCGATGCCGAGGGCCTCTTCCAGACTTCGCTCAAGGCCAGCCCCTTCATCCTCTCCGGCCTGCTGACCGGCGCCTTCGCCACCCTGCTGTACCTGCTGCTCTACTGGCGTCGCGAAGACCTGGAGAAGCTGCTGCCTTCGCCGGCCGACCTCGACCGCGTCACCTACAAGACCATCGGCATCGCCTTCCCGCTGCTGACGCTGATGATCGCCGCCGGCGCCTACTGGGCGAACCGCACCTGGGGCTCTTACTGGAGTTGGGACCCGAAAGAAACCTGGGCGGCCATCACCTGGCTCGTCTACGCCGGCTACCTGCACATGCGCATTACCCGCGGCTGGCGCGGACGTCGCGCGGCCTACTTCGCGATCCTCGGCTTCGCCGTAGTCATGTTCACCTTCTTCGGCGTGACCTACCTGCTGCCGGGATTGCACGCCTACGCATGATCGGCTGTCGGTTCTCGGCCATCGGCACTCAGCTCCGCCCCCCTGAGTGCCGATTCTCTTAAGTAAGGTAGGCCCCGGCGCCTCGCCGGGGCGGCCGCTTGCGCTACCCCCGACTTACGTAGCCGCAGGCGCCCTCGCCTGCGGTCCCCGACAGCCGACAGGCGATGGCCGACAGCCGAAAGCCGTGCATAATGTCTCCACCATGCGCATGAACTGGCAGACCAAGGCGCTGCTGCCCGTGGCGGCAGTGTTGCTTAACGGCCTGCTGCTGTTCATCGTGGCCACCGTCTCCCTCGCCGATCCCGAGCGCCACATGGTCTTGATCGTCGCCGCCGCCGGTGCGGTGGTGATCTGCGGTGTGCTTGCCATGGTGCTCAACATCCTGCTGCGCCACCCCATGATCGAGCTGGCGGAGAAGTTCGAGCGGGTGCGCGACGGCGACCTCTCCGCCAAGGTGTCCTTCGCCAACCGCAGCGACGACATCGGCGACCTCGGCCGCAACTTCAACGACATGGTCGATCAACTGCGCGCCAGCCGCAGCGAAATCCAGACCCTCTACCGCACCCAGATGTCGCGCGCCGAGCACTTCGCCACCCTGGGCGAACTTGCCGCCGGCCTGGCGCACGAGATCCGCAATCCGCTGGCCGGGATCGCCGGCGTGATCGAGATCGTCGGCCGCGACCTGCCCGACTCCAGTCCCGCCCGCGACGTGCTGCAGGATGTGCGCGAAGAGGTGATGCGCATCAACCGCATCATGAACGATCTCATGGAAACCGCGCGCCCGCGCCCGCCGGAGTTCCGCCCCGCCGACCTCAACACCACCGTCGAGCACGCCATCACCTTCGCCCAGCAGCAGGCGCAGGCCAAGGCGGTGAAATTCGAATTTCGCAAATGCGAAACCCTGCCGCCGGTCGAGCACGACACCGCCCACATCCACCAGGTGCTGCTCAACCTTTTGCTCAACGCGGTGCAGGCCATCGACGGCAGCGGCAGCGTGACCGTCGAAACGGCCGAAGAAAACGGCGCGGCGGTGGTGCGCATTCACGATACCGGGAAGGGAATCGCCGCCGAGGACCTGCCCCACATCTTCCGCCCTTTCTTCACCACCAAGGGCCACGGCACCGGCCTGGGGCTGTCGCTCGCCCGGCGCATCGTCGAAGACCACGGCGGCCGCATCGACGTTACCAGCGAGGAAGGCAACGGCAGCACCTTCACCGTGTACCTGCCGTTACAAAGAAACGCCACCCAGGAATCTCAACTCGCGCGTACTGACGTACTGAAACCCTGAAATACCGAAAGTAACCGAAGTAACGTTGACGGTAGTAACTTGCGGCGCGACCATACACCTGCACGATCAAGCCGAGCGAGGATCGGCTCCCCCATGTCTCGTCGTAGTGCACTGGTTGCCGCTCTTGTGACTGCCGTCAGTTGTGCGCTCCTGGCCGGCTGTGAACGCGCCGTTTCCGCCACCCGCCACTCCGACGCGCTGGTCATCGCCCGCTTCGCCGGCGATGTAGCCTTTACCCATTCCCGCGGACAGGAAGAGATGCGGTACGTGGTGCAGGCCGAATTCCCGGCCGACGACGTGCTTGCCTTCATCCGCACCGAGCTGGCGCGGCGCAACTGGAAGCCGCTGCGCAACGACTACCTGAATCCCGCGACGCCTTCGTCGCACGTGCGCGGCTGGGAGCAGATGGACGATGCCAAGCCGGAGCAGCCCGTCCGCGAGTGGTCGGCGCAATGGCAGGACGACAACCACGACATCGTCTCCTACCGCCTG
>DASUBK010000489.1:0-6373 GCA_035763305.1 Terriglobales bacterium
CCAACCGCCGCCGCGCCATCCAGCAGGCTTACAACCAGGAGCACGGGATTACCCCGGAAAGCATCGTGCGCCCGGTGGAGATGTCGCTGGCGGCCATCGTGGAAGCGGATTACGTGGACCTCAGCGCGCAGGCGGAAGAGATTCCGGAGTTCAAGTCGCAGGAGCAGCTCGACGCTTACATTGCGCGCCTGGAAAACGATATGCGCGAGGCAGCCAAGCGCTTCGAATTCGAGAAAGCGGCCAAGCTGCGCGACACCATACGCGACCTGCGCACCAAGGAATTCCTCTTCGCGTAAATAAAAATGCCGGTCGAGGTCGACCGGCCTCCAGGGATCTTGACTCCTAGCGCGCGATGCTGGCGAACAGGTCCGACTTCAGCAGCGACTGGAACTTGTTGTCGTCGGTCTTGAAGTGCAGCTGCAGGTTGGCGCTGCTGGAGTCCACGGTGACATTGTCCAGCGCGGTCTTCTCCGCTCCCTGCGCGCTCATCTTGCGGAACAGTACGCCCGCCTTCACGATCGAGGAAAGGGTGGCGGCGGTGACGCTGTCCGAAGTCACCACGTCCAGGTCGAAGTTGACGCCATTCTGGAAGTTCATGGTGTAGTGCGAGCCCAGCAGCCGATTCCGCACCGTGTCGAAGTCAGCCAGCTTGGCCGCATCGCCGAGGGTGGAGCGCATCATGTTCTGGGTACCCTGCGCGTCGAGAATGCTCCACACCGCGCCGCTCTCCACCGAGCCCATCATGTCGGACATCTGCGCGTTGTTGGCCATGCTGGGCGCTTCGCCATCGCGCGCGTCGAGCGCGTTTTCCACCGCTGAACGCTGGCCGAAGAGCATGGTGAAGTCATCCAGGAAGGTCATGTCGGTGCCGCCCGCCATCGGGTAGAGCGTCGCCGAGTGGTACTTGGTGCCCTTCACCTTCTTCGCCGTCAGCTTGGCCAGGATCTTCTTGGTAGGGAAGTTACCCGAAGCCAGGCCGATGATGCGCAGGTTCTTCTGCGAGCGGAAGCTGGCGAAGGTGAGCTGGTCCACGTCGGTGTCGGGGTTGATGCCGACGCCGCGCAGCGCGCTTTCGAATTCCTTCAGGTTATCGGGCAGGACGCGGTCTTTCAGCGCCAGCGCGGTGGGCGAGTTCTTCAGCGCGCGGTAGTCCACCGAGATCACCTGCTGGATCTCGGAGGGAATGACGGTGCGCGCGGAGGTACCCAGCGCGGCGGCCAGGGCGGGAAGGCCGGAGAGAGCAACCAGGGCGAGCATGAGCCCGAAACGCTTCATAGACACGGAAAATCCTTTTTCAGCAGGAGCTGACAATTGGATGCGGATTGCGCTCCGGCAGCAGCTTTATTGTACGGCAGCCGCCAAGACCGCCGTAAGCGAAAGTGCCTGACCTGCGGGGTAGGGGGAACCCAGTAGTTTAACCGTGCTATCCTGATGTTAAACAGCGTATGAGCACTGCCAAACAAGACGTGGAAATGCTCCTTCGCAACCTGCCGGATGACTGCACCGTCGAGGATATCCAATACCACCTCTACGTTCTGGAGAAAATTCGGCTTGGCTTGGAGGATGTGGAGAAAAACGGAACCATTCCTCACTCGGAAGTCGAGAAGCGACTCCAGAAATGGCTTACCAAGTAGGGTGGTCGCCGAAAGCGCTTCGCGAGCTCGAATCTATCGCAGAGTACATCGCCTCTGATTCCAGCAAATATGCCGCGGCGGTGGTTCAAAGAATCAACGCGGTCGCTTACAGCCTCCAGCATTTCCCCTTACGAGGGCGAAGAGTTCCAGAACGTCAGGACGAAAGCCTCCGCGAGGTGTTCGTCTACAGTTATCGAATCGTCTACCGCGTTACCGGCGACAAGGTAGAGATCATCGCTGTACTCCACGGAAGGCGCTCACTGTCGTAAATCACGCCTTCACTGCCTCCGCGCGTGATCTTACCTCCGCCACGAACGCCGGATCCTGCAGCGTCTCCAGGTTGATCTCCACATTGGCCAGCGCGCCTTCGATGGCCGCCCGCGACAGCGCACGCGCTACCGTCAGGTCCGACTCCATCTTCGGATTCGTCCACGCTCCCAGCCGCTGCGCCAGTTCGCCCACTTCCCTCGCCTTCTCCGCCACCGACAGCGGCACCAGCGTGGCCAATCGTGTGGCCGCGGTCACCGTCGCATCGCCGTCTTTCGAGTCCTTCGCCTGCTTGTAGGCTTTGACGACGGCGTCGTAGGCGGCGGCGTCAGCGTCAATCGCCGCCTTGAGCTCTTCGCGCAACTGGCTCAAACGGGCGATCGCCTCGCTCAACTCGCGCTCGTACTGCAGGTAGTTCTTCTTGCCGCGCGACATGGCGGCCACCATGTGCGCCAGCCCTGCGGCCATGGCGCCCGCGGCGGCCGAAGCGCTGCCTCCGCCCGGAGTCGCCGTGGGCGCGGCCAGTTGCTCCACGAACGGCTCCACGCCCGCGCGCAGCCCGCCGACCGCCACCTTCCCGCTCATCACCGCCGCCAGCCGGTTCTCGAGAATCAGCGAGCTGTCGAAGTTCTCGATTTGCAGGAACCACTCCGCCGCGTCCTCCAGCGCCTTTTTCGGGATCAGCCCGACGATCTCGCTACTCCAGGGCGTCACGCCGTAGCGCGCCGCCTCGCGCTTCACGTACTCGAAGACGCGCGCGATCGGCGTCTGCTCGAAGTCGGTCAGGTTCATCGACACCTGCGCCTGGCCGCGCACCGGAATGCCCATGCCCTTCACGTAGCGCAGGCCGCCGTTGGAGAAGCGCACCGCCTTGGCGACTTTCTTGGCGATGTCCACGTCCGCGGTGTTCAGATAAACGTTGTAGGCGATGAGGAACTTGCGCGCGCCGACCACGGTGGCGCCCGCCGTCGGGTGGATGCGCGGCTCGCCGAAGTCGGGCTTGCGCGCCGGGTTGGTGGCAATCTCGTCGCGAATGCCCTCGAACTGCCCGCGGCGGATGTTCTCCAGGTTCTGCCGCTCGGGCGTGGTGGCGGCCGCCTCGTAGAGGTAGACGGGAATCTGGTAGCGCTTCCAGATCTCCTCGCCCACCTTGCGCGCAATGGCCACGCAATCTTCCAGCGTGACGCCCTCGATGGGAATGAACGGGATCACGTCGGAGGCGCCCATGCGCGGGTGCGCGCCCTTGTGCCTGGTGAGATCAATCAGTTCCGCGGCCTTGCCCACGCCGCGAATCGCCGCTTCGGCAATGTTGTCGCGATCGCCGACCAGGGTGATCACGCAGCGATTGTGGTCGGCGTCCATCTCGCGGTCGAGCAGGTAGACGCCGGGCACCTTCATCGCCTCGAGGATGGCGTCCACGCGGGCGCGATCGCGGCCTTCGGAGAAATTAGGTACGCATTCAATCAGTGCCATAGAAATTGGAAACCGCTGATCGCTCTGATTTCGCTGATTCTCTCTTAATCAGCGTTGATCAGCGAAATCAGCGGTGAATTCTTCATTTAAACCAGGTGTACCCGACCCGGAACTGTGCGGTGGCGTTGATCCCTGGGTTGTGGCTGAGGCTGGCGTTGGAAATATGGGTGATGTGCACCGACAGGTCCAGCGCGTGCTTACGGTCTCCGGTCGGGATGCTGAAGCCGAACGCGCCGCCCGGGGTGAAGTTCGCGAACGACGTGTCCGGCTGGGGCACATCTTCCTTGGTGAAGATCACCCCGCCCTCCGCCGCAAAATACGGTACGACCCTGCGGTTCGCCACCCAGTTCCACTTCAAGATCACGGCATTGAAACCGCCGCCGTAAATCCACTTGGTCGGGCCGGAGCTGTAGAACTCTGCCTGCCGCACCATGTCGAGGGGAATGATGTCGGCGGCCCACTCGAACGTCCCGCGGAAGCGGCCGTCGCCGATCACGTCCGTCAGCACCCGGCCGATGCGCAGGCCGCCGGAAACGAACTTGAAGTTCGAGGCCTCGCCCAGCCCGGTGCCGCCCTGGAACCAGGGGGCGATTTCCCAAGTTTGTGTTGCCAGCGGATGTTCGGCCACTTCGTCAACCTTTTGCGCCATGCCCACAACGCAGAGCAACAACATGGCTACCAAGACCCGGAGCAGTCTCATCCAGCGACCTCGAAGTAGGTTGAAACAGGAAAATGTAACAGAGTTTCGCTTATTCCGGCAGGATGGCCGGCGTGGTGAACATGGCTTCCGGCGTGTCGTCGAAGATCAATCGCGTGTCGCGTCAGAACCAACGACTGTCGGTGTAAATCCGGGGGTAGGCCCCGGCACCTTGCCGGGGCGGAACGCTGACGGACCAGGATATCGTCCGGGAGGGCGCCCGCGCCCGAGCGTCAAAATCTCAAGCTATCGTCCGTTCCAGCGGCAGGGTTCGGGAAGCTCTTTGGCGGTGTGGGGAAGCTCGCCCTTGCCCTCGCAGGCAGGACAGGTGCTGCCGTCCTCGCAGATACCGAAGCCATGGCAGACAGGGCATTTCTTGGTCTTGGTGACCGTCATAGGAGCTTCCCCTTGGTTTACTAAGTGGTTAATACGAGATTAGCACGCCGGCAGCGGCTCTGCCGGGAATATTTCAGGCAAATGCCCGGGGAGAAATCCATCGAGACACTCAGACGAGGAGGAAAACCCTAACCGCGGATTTCCGCGGATGGTCGCGGATAAGAACAGAAAAAGCGCGGGCATTGGCAAAGTCTGGGGTTCCTCTTCGTTCTGATGTTTCGGCGCTTCGGTCGTGGGTTTGAACCGCCGCGGGCAACACAAAGCCCGGCGTCTTTCGCCGGGCCTCTTGAAACTTGAAACTGGAAACTGGAAACTAGCTGGCGACTTCCTCCAACTGCTTGATGTCGACGTCGAAGTTGGAATAGACGTGGTTGACGTCGTCCTGGTCTTCCAAAGCCTCGATCAGGCGGATCATGGTGTTGGCGTTCGATCCTTCCAGCTTGATGTAGTTCTGTGGCAGCAGCGCCACTTCCGCGGTGGTGGGAGTGATGTTGGCCTTCTTCAGCGCCTCGACCACGGTTTCGAAGGCCGCCGGGTCGGTGAGCACTTCCCAGTTGTCGCCGTCATCCTTGAGATCGTCGCCGCCGGCTTCGAGCACGATATTCATCAGATCGTCCTCTTTGGCCGCCGCCTTGGGCACCACGATGTCGCCCTTCTTGTGGAACATCCAGGCCACCGAGCCGGCCTCACCGAGGTTGCCGCCGTTCTTGCTGAAGGCGTGGCGGATTTCGCTGACCGTGCGGTTGCGGTTGTCGGTGGAGATTTCCACCAGCAAGGCCACTCCGCCGGGACCGTAGCCTTCCATGGTGAACTCTTCGTAGCTGACGCCCGGCAATTCGCCGGTACCGCGCTGGACGGCGCGCTTGATGTTGTCGGCCGGCATGTTCTCGGCCTTGGCATCCTGGATGGCCTTGCGCAGGCGCGGGTTCTTGTCGGGATCGCCGCCGCCGTTCCTGGCGGCAACGGTGATTTCCTTAATTAGGCGAGTGAAAATCTTGCCGCGCTTGGCGTCCAGCGCGCCCTTTTTATGCTTAATTGTGGCCCATTTTGAGTGGCCGGACATAAAGACCTCGAACTATCGGAAATTTAGGGCGAACTGCGGCGCCCACCTGGATAAGGCAACGTTCGATTATACCCCAGGGTGGAAGCTGACAGCTGTCAGCTTGTAGCGCCGGCATCCTGGCGGCGGGCTCGCCTCAGCGCGGGAAACCTGGCGACTTCGCTACCGTTGGTCGGGGGCCGACGGCCGAGGGCCGACGGCCGACGGCGGATTGAGCGTGCGGTACGCGTACACGATCGCCAGCAGCGGCGCGGCCAGCAGCACGCCCCAGAAGCTGAAGAAGAATCCCAACACCAGCGGCGCCAGCACCGAGGCCCACACCGGCACCCGCGCCGTGCGCTTCATGATCATGGGCTGCAGCACCAGGCCATCCACCACCACCACCACCGCATACAGCGTCAGCACAAAGAGAAAGCGATCGAATCCGCCGGCGATGAGCCCCGTCAGCCCCGCGATCGCCACGGTCAGCACCGGGCCGAAGTGCGGCACGTATTGCAGGAAGAAGGCCAGGATGGCGATGATCAGCGCGCCCGTCAGCCCGAACTGCAGGATCAGCAACCCCACCAGCCACAGTCCGGCGACGGCGGCGGCGTCGTAGGTCTGCGCCAGAAACCAGCGTTTCAGCGCTCCTCCGGTGACGCGCGCATGCTGCCCGAAATCCATGCTCTTCAGATGCGGCTAGCCAACCGCGGGCTCAACGTTTCCGCGACTTCTTGACCAGCCCCTTCAGCGTATCCACGTTCTTCAGGTCGTCCATCGGTTCGTCGATTGGCGTTTCCGCGATGAACGCGCAGTGCGCGGTGCGGCGATCGTTGAGCAGCCGGCGAAAGGGCTCCAGACCGATAG
>DASUBK010000490.1:0-3061 GCA_035763305.1 Terriglobales bacterium
CGCCGAGGTGGTGTCGCACCTGCCCAAGATTTGGACGCGCTTCCGCAAGCTGCTGGCCGACATCGACCGCCGCCGTCCCGACGTCGCCGTCCTCATCGACTTTCCCGACTGGAACCTGCGCCTGGCCTCGGAACTCCACCGCCGCAAGATTCCCGTGGTGTACTACGTCAGCCCGCAGCTGTGGGCGTGGCGCGAGCAGCGCATCGAGCAGATTCGCCGCTACGTGAGCAAGATGCTGGTGATTTTTCCCTTCGAAGCGGCATGGTACCGCGAGCGCGGCATCGAGGCGCAGTATGTCGGCCATCCGCTGTCCGACTTGACCATGCCCGCCGCGCAGCCGCTGCGTTCGCCGCAGACGCCGGTGGCGCTCCTCCCCGGCAGCCGCCGTAAGGAAATCTCCCTCAATCTCCCGACCCTGCTGGAAGCCGCCCGCGCCCTGGGGAAGGAATACCAATTCTTCGTTCCCGTCGCTTCGACGATCCCCACAAAATGGATGGTGGACAAGATTCACCGTCTGCTGGGCGACGATCCCGGCGTGAACCTGAAGATGGAGAGCGACGCCCGCCTGGCGCTGGCCACCGCGCGCGCCGCGGTGGTCGCTTCGGGCACCGCCACCGTCGAGGCGGCGCTGATTGGCACACCGTTCGTGATGGTGTACCGCATCTCTCCTCTGAGCTGGAAAATGGGACGCCGGCTGGTCAAGGTGCCTCACTTCGCCATGCCCAACCTGATCGCGGGCCGCCGCGTGGTGCCCGAGCTGGTGCAGAGCGACTTCACCGCCGATCGCGTGTTAACAGAGATCAGGAAGATCCTGCCGGAGGGCGTGGCGCGCGCCGAGATGCTCGCCGGACTGGCGGAGGTGCGGGACAAGCTGCGCGGGCCGCAGGACGGTCGTACCGCCGCCGATCGCGCCGCCGACGCCGTGCTGGAGTCGTTAGTCGTTGGTCGTTAGTCGTTTGTGCGAGAGAAACGCCCCCGTTTGGATTCGCGAAAAACGAATGCGCGGTCATGCGACCAGCTACGGACCAACGACGAACGCCCATCGGCCCTTCCAGCGATTTGTCACGAAACACAAGACTTAGTACGATTAAACTACCCTTTGATCGCAACTTTTCACTTCCGCTGTCCATCTAATCCAGCGGGTACTTTGCCCGGAGATTTCCCGATGTTGCTTGCACGACGACCCCTGGGGCGTGCTTTGCTGTCGTTTCTCGCCCTCTTCCTCCTTGCGCTGCCGGCGGCGGCTCAACAACAGAAGCCTCGCATCGAGGTCAACGATTACCAGATCGACGCCGAGCTGCAGCCGCGCGTGCACAAGATCGTCGCCCAAGCCAAGGTCAAGTTCACCGCCCTCGACGACATCAGCGTGGCCACCTTCGAGCTGCACAACGCGCTGCGTCCGACGCGCGTGACCGGCGAGGACGGCAAGCAACTGAACGTGGAGCGGGTCAGCTCGGACTCCTCGATCCGCATCGAGCTGCCCAACGGCCTCGCCAAGGGCCAGACGACGACGCTGACCATCAACTACGAAGGCTCGCCGCAGTCGCCCGACGACAGCCCGGTGCAGGGCCTGAAGCTGACTTCGATCAACGACGACACCACCTATCTGCTCTACGCCGGGCGCTGGTTCCCGGTCAGCGGCTACGGCATCAACCGCTTCACCGCGACCATGCACATCACCGTGCCCTCCGACGAGGTGGTGATCGCCAGCGGAGCGCAAGGCACCGCGGCCGCGACGGCCACGCCCGCCGCCGAGCCGACCGAAGAGCCGAAAGAACCCGAGCAGCCCAAGCTGACGCGCGGCCGCAAGGCGAAGCCTTCGCCCGCCGCTCCGCCGGCCAAAGCCACAGTCCAACCGGCGCGCGGCAATGCCAACGCCAAGACCTATACCTTCGTGTGGGACAAGCCGAGCTTTCCCGGAACCGTGATCGCCGGCCACTTTGAGGTCAGCAACAGCAATGCGGTGGGGCTGAACCTGCACTTGTATTTCAAGCCTTCGCACAAGGATCAGTTCGGCACCTGGGCCGACACCGCGGCGCGCGAGTTCCAGTACTACGCCGCGCGCCTGGGCCCGCCGCTGTCGAACACGCTGAATATCGTCGAGATTCCCGATGACACCGTGCCCGCGACCTGGGCGCCGGAGATTGTCGGCATCTCCAGCCGCAATCTCGCCGGCAAGATCAACTATCGCCTGCTGGCCAACCAGATCTCGCACCAGTGGTGGGGCGTCGGCGTCAGCCCCGCGAGCAAGGCGGACTGGTGGATCAGCGACGGCTTCGCCCGCTACAGCGAGGCGCGTTACGTCGAATTCGCCGCCGGCACCGCCGCCTTCGAGGAGACCATGAAGGACCTCGACGTGGGCGCGCTGGCCTATGACACCGTCCCGCTATCGCAGATCGGGCGCCTCGACACCTTCTCGCCCGAATTCCAGTCGCTGACCTCCGACAAGGGCGCGGTCATCCTCAACATGCTGCGGTGGGTGATGGGCGACGCCGCCTTCGACAAGTCGGTGCAGGCCTTCTTCCGCCAGTACAACGGCAAGCCCGCCAACGTGGACGATTTTCGCCAGATCGCGGAGCAGAGCTACGGCGACAAGCTAAGCTGGTTCTTCACCCAGTGGCTGGATTCGACCGGCGCGCCGGAGTTCAAGAACAAGTACACGGTCTACCGCCTCGGCGATAACAAGGGTTTCCGCGTGGTGGGGGAGATCCAGCAGGACCTGGATCTCTTCCGCATGCCGGTGGAGTTGAAGATCGATACCGACGGCAAGACCGAGACCAAGCGCATCGAGGTGGTGGGCACGGATTCGGCGTTCACGGTGGAAACGTTCGGCAAGCCGCGGCGCATCGTCATCGATCCCGGCGATCGCGTGCTGAAGAACTCGCCTGACATCAAGCTGCGCGCCGCCATCCTGCGCGGCCAGGGCCTGGTGCAGCAGGGCGATCTCGCCGAGGCGCTGGAGCAGTTCCAGAAAGCGCTGGAGATCAATAAGAACAGCTCGCTGGCGCACTACCGCATCGCCGAGGTGTTCTTCCTGCAGCACAACTACCAGGCGGCGGCG
>DASUBK010000491.1:0-12801 GCA_035763305.1 Terriglobales bacterium
TCATGACGTTTAGTTGTTGCTCGCTCGTTGTTGATTCCTGGTTTTTGCCGGCGCGGTTTCGCCGCCACGGTAGAGCTTCCACTCGATGTTGCACAGGGACTCGCCTTCGCTCTTGCCCACGCGATAGGTGTCCTGGGTGTAGAGACAAACGCGGCCATCCTGATCGACCACCTGCGGATGCAGGGAGAAAATCATGTTTTCCTTTAACTGCACATCCCAGCCGGCGCCGATGTTGGGCAGCTCCAGCATGGTGAGGCCGATGGAATGGCCGGAGAGATGGCCGAGGGAAAATCCGGCCTTGGCGAAGGTGTCGGCGACGACGCGATGGACGTCGCTGGCGATCTCGCCTTCGCGTAGCAGCTTGCGCGCGGACTCCATGGCGGCAGGATAGACGTCGCGCATGCGGGCGGTAGTCTCGCTCAGCTTGCCGCGGATCAGCGGACGCGAGAACTCGACCCAGTAGCCGTCGACGCCAGTGATCTCCAGCGAGTACAGCATGAGGTCGTCGGCGGCGACGCGGCGATCGCCGGGAACTTTGAAGTGCGCTTCCGCCTCGCCGTGGCTGCCGGAGAGGACGATATTCATCATGCGCGGGCCGGCGCCGCGGGCGAAGAAGCGCTCGACGGCCGGCGCCATGACCTCGGCCTCGGTCCTACCGGGCTCGAACGCCTGGGTCATGGCCCAAAAGCCGTCTTCAATAATATCCATAGAATCGCGCACGGCGGCGAGTTCCTCCTCGCTCTTGACCGCGCGCACCATGTCGAAGCTGAGGTCCCAGGGAACGACTTCGAATCCGGCGTCGGCGAGTTCGCGGTAGTCGCGCACCGCCATCACGAAATCGAGGCCGTAGACGCCAAGGCGGCGCCAGCCGGCGTCAGCGGCACGCTGGCGGATGAACTTGCCGGGAATCTCCGGCCACACCTGGTCCTTGACCCAGGCTTTTTTCTTGTCGCCGATCCAGCGCGCTTCCTTGGGAAACACGAGCGTCGGATCGCCCTTCAGGGGAAGGATGACGTAGCAGTAGCGGTGGACGATTTCGAATCCGGAGAGGTAGCGCACCGCGCCTTCGAAGCCGGCGTACTGGTTACCGCAGACGATGACGGCGTCGAGGTGGTCGCGTTCCATGGCGGCGCGAATCGCGGCATAGCGCCGTTGGATTTCAGGCTGGCTCGTCAATGAGGTCTCCCTTATGAAGTTACGCCGCAGATGCGCGCGGCGGTGAGCGCATAAACCCGGGTAATGTCGACCAGCGTCTGGATGCGGACCTTCTCGCCTTCGGCGTCGCGGGGGCCGCTGCTGGGGCCGTAGTTGACGGTGGGAACGCCGAAGCGGCTGAGCACGGAAGCGTCGGAGCACCACAGCACGGTGTCGCGCTTGGGCGGCTGGCCGACGACCTCAGCGTGGCTGGCCATGATGGACTGCACCATCTCGTGCTCAGGGCTGATCTGCGCTCCGGGCACGGAGACGTAGGTTTCGAACTCGAGTTGGAAGTCCGGGTGCTTGCGGCCGAGCTCGCGGTAGAGGCTCTTGATGTTGCGGCGCGCGGCGGACATCTCGATGTGCGGCGGGACGCGAACGTCGAGAAAAACGTCGCAGCGGTCGGGAGTGCGGCTGGCGCGCCAGGGCTGCCCGCCGCGCACGCATCCGATGTTGACGGTGCCGCGCTTGTCGCCGCAACAGGCCTGCTGATTCCATTGCTCAGCCCAGCGAAAGACCTCGTCGAGCACCTGGTGCATGCGGCGAATGGCGTTCTCCTGCTCGCGTCCGGCGGCGAAGGCGGTGTGCAGGTAGTCGCCCTTGGTTGAGAGCCGCACCCACAGCGAACCGTAGTGCTCCAGCACCAGGTTCATGTCGGTGGGCTCACCGAGGATGCACATGTCGGGCAGCACGCCGTGGTTGATCAGGTAGTGCGAGCCGACGCCGTAGCCGCGATATTCCCTGCCGACAAATTCGCCCCACTGCGATTTTTCGATTTCTCCGGCGACCGCGCCGAGAATTACGTCGCCCTTGAGGCGCACACCTGCGCGTTGCAGCGCCTTGACCGCGTGCGCGTAGCAGACCAGCGCCCCCTTCATGTTGTAAATACCCAAGCCGAAGATCACGCCGTCGCGCACAATTGCATGCGGCTTGTATCCCAGTCCGGTGAGGAAGGACTCATCGCCGGTGTTGGACGTGTCCATGTGGCCGTTGAACATGAGGCTGGGGCCGTCGCCGGCGCCCTCCCAGCGGCCGATCACGTTCGCACGGCCATCTTCGACTTCCTGCCACGACACCGTGAGCTTCAGATCTTCGAAGACGCGGCGCATGTGGCGGGCCATCTCCAGTTCGTGGCCGGTGGGGCTGGGGATGTTGATGACGTCACAGCAGGCGGCGACGATCTCGTCTTCGCGGACTTCGCCGACGATGCGGCGGGCCAGCGCGGCATCGAGCGCGGCGGCGTTGCGGGCTGGATGGGCGCCGTGCATGGTCTTAGGCGTTGCCGGCTCCTTTGCGCGAGGGAGTGAATACGCGGTAGTCGTCCGGGTAGGTGCAGAGCTTTTCGTTGCCCGTCGCGGTGATGTGGAAGCAGTCCTCGATGCGCAGGCCGCCGCCCTCAGGCCAGTAGATTCCGGGTTCGATGGAGAGAACCATGCCCTGTTTGACGGTGCCGGTGCCGGCCTGGTGAGCGTAGGGCGGTTCGTGGGCGCGGGCGCCGATTCCGTGGCACACCGGATGCGACGGCTGTCCGGGATAGCCGCCTTCGGCGATGCGCGCGCGGATCAGGCGATCGATGTCGGGAAGCGGCGCGCCGTCGCGAGCTGAGGCCGAGGCTTCCTGGAAAATACCGAGCAGCAGGTCGGTGAGCTTGTGGTAACGCGGCGTCAACTCGCCCGGACAGATGTTCTTGGTCAGGTCGGTCCAGTAGCCGTCGGCACAAACCCAGATTTCGAAGAGCGTCGGCTCGTTGGCCTGCACCGGGCGGTCGCCGGTCGCGGTGAAAGTTCGGATGCCCGGTCCGGACCATACCAGCGTGAAGGCGCGCGCCATCTCTACTTTGTTCTTATAGCCGATGCCGACGCCGTGCACGAAGCCTTCGAACATGGCGCCGGCCTCGCTCTCTTTCATGCCGACGCGCATGTGCTCGCGAGTGTGCTCCATGGCGAGCGCCGCCAGTTCGTTGGCCAGGCGCATGCGCTCGATCTCCTGCGCGGTCTTAATGGCCCGCGCTTCGACCAGCAGGGGAGTGGCGTCGGTCACGGTTCCGCAAAACTTCTTGAACGCCTCGAAGTAGTCCTGCGTGTATACCGTCGGTTCACCAACCATGCGATCGGCGGCTTGCGAGCCGTTGTTCAGCTCGATGCCGACCTTGTCGGCGAGCCCGCGTTCTTTGAGTACCTGCAGGGTCAGGTCGAGGCAGCGCATCTGCGGCGGGCGGGGATCGCGGTCGTCGTAGCCGCGGAAGAGCCGGATGTCGCGCGTCCAGGACATGCGCTCGGCGTCGGCGCGCTGCGGTTCGAGCACCAGCAGCGTGGGCTCGCCTTCGCGGGGAAAGATCGCGGCGTCGTAGCCCTTCATGCACCAGTAGTTGGTGAGGTAGAGGATGTTGTCAGGGGCACGGACGACGAGAACGTCGAGGTCCCGGGCGCGCATTTTGTCGCGCACGCGCTGCAGCTTCAGGTTGTCGATCGGCCAAGCCATGGTTTAGGTCGTGTGGCCCGGGTTTTTGAACCCGGGCGCACGGGTCAAAGACCCGTGCCACACTTACTCATCCTCATCTCGTGCCCGCGGCGCGGTCCACGGTCTCCCACCTCGATTTTTCCGGCGTGGTTTCGCCGTGGGCGACGTTCTCGCCGCTGAATGTCCAGCTTTGCTCCTTGGCCTTGATCAGGCGATAGAGCGCGGTGTGCAGAGGAGCGGGGACGCCGAGGCGGGCCGCTTCGCGCGCGATCGCCCCACCCAGGAAGTCCACTTCCGTCCGCGAGTGGTTGCGAATGTCGGTCAGCATCGAGGGGGGATGGTTGGTCTGCGCGCCCACGACGTTCATGCGCCAGGGATCCTCGCGCAGTTCCACTCCTGCGGCGGCAGCGACGCGAACGCCTTCCTCCACCAGCGCGTGCATCAGGTGGCCGAGGTCGCTGAACTCGCTTTCGTCGGCAAAGAGGCGGCAGTGCGGCAACTCGGTGAGCGCGGCCACGCTGTTTACGGCGGCGTTGAACACCAGCTTCGACCACTGCGCAGGGCGGGCATCCTCGAGAGCTTCGGCGCGCAAGCCGGAAGCCTGCATCAACTCCGCCAATTCCGTGACGGCGGCAAAGGGCGTGTTCGTCGGTTCGAAGGGGCCCATCCAGGTCGGTGTGTTGAGTTCGAACTGCACGTGGGTGTCGGAGTGGCGGGTGCCGCTCATGAAGGTAGTGCCGCGAATCACGCCTGCCTTGGTGTGCGCGGCGATGATCTCTTCCGATCCCAGGCCGTTCTGCGCCGAGAGCACGGCGGTGCGCACGCGATGTCCGGCGGGCGCAAAGGCGGATTCGGTTTGCGTGGCCTTGGTGGCGACGATGGCGAGATCGCAGGACGGCAGCGCGGCAGCATCCGCGGTGGCGCGAACCCGGGCGTGAAACTCGTGCGTGCCGCTGACGTGAATGCCGTCGCGATTGAGGGCTTCGGCCTGCTCCTTGCGGCGGACCAGCGCCCACACGTCGGCCACGCGGGAGAGATGGGCGGCGTACAGGCTGCCGATGGCGCCGCATCCGACGATGCAGATGGTCTTCACGAATCAGCCACGATGCTCGACGCGCACTCCGCCAACGGGCTTGCCCGCCTTGCGTTGCTCCAGGCCGCGGAAGATGCTGTCGCCGTTGTTGAACGATTCCGTAACGTACACGCGCTCCTGGTACAGCGCGTCCTGTAACGCCGCCGAGATAGTGTGGATGGGCGCGGCCCCGCCTTCGCCCATGCCCTTGGCGCCGCTGTAGCTGTGCGGCGAAGGCGTCTCGATGAAGCCGTACTTCAGCTTCGGCATGTTGACGATGGTGATCGGCGTGTAATCGCTGAAGGTACTAGCGAGCATGTTGCCGGCCTCGTCGTAGGAGCAATTCTCCATCAGCGCCGCGCCGATGCCATGCGCCGTGCAGCCGTGGACCTGGCCTTCGACGATGCGGGGATTGATGACGGTGCCGCAGTCGTCCACGCAGGCGTAGTCGAGGACCTTGGGATTGAAGGTGCCCTGCTCGACCTCAACCACTGCGATGTGCAGTTGCGAGGAGTAGGTCAGCGTCAGGTTGCCGTACTTGCGCTCGATGTCGGGAATCTTGAATGGCGCGCGCCAGGTGTAGCGGCAATTGAGGGTGACGTCCTGCAGTTCGTCGGGCAGCCCGGCATTGTTCACATTAATAATGTTGGAGAGTGCCCAGTAGTTGATGGACTTGTCGGAGCCCTTGACGCGGACTTCGGCGCCCATCTTGCCCAGGCCGAGTTCCAGTTGCTCGACCGGGGTCTGCAAGGCGTAGGCAGCCAGGCGTAGGATCTCGCTCTTCAATTTCTGCGCCGCGCCGTGGACCGCGGATAGTCCCGATACCGCGAACTGGCTGGCGTAGGTGCCGGTGTGGCCAGTGTGGACGTTGCGCTCGGTATCGAAGCCGGCGCGCACGGTCACCATGTCGGGATTGACGCTCAAGACGTCGGCGACCACCTGCGAGGCGACGGTCTCGTGACCCTGTCCCTGCGGGACCGAGCCGACGCTGACCACGATCTCGCCATAGATGTCGAGCTTGACGTTGGCGGCCTGCGAGTTGCCGCTGAAGGGCGCGTTGGGATTCACGATGCGCGACTGGCCGAAGTTGTTGGTGCCGGAGTCGAGGGTGGTGCCGATGCCGATGCCGATGCGCCGCCCCTGTTTGCGCGCCTCCGCCTGCTTCTTCTTCCACTCATCCCAGCCGATGAGCTGCTTGGCCATTTCCAGCATGCGGGGATAATTGCCCGAGTCGTACACGCAGCCGTTGGGCGTCAGGTAAGGGAACTCTTCGGGACGGATGTAGTTGCGCAGGCGCATCTCGTCCGGCGCGATGCCGAGCTCGTGGGCGCAGATATCCACCACGCGTTCCAGGAACCACAGGTGCTGCATGCGCGAGTAGCCGCGATTCGGCCCGACGGGACACTTGTTGGTCACCACCTGGGTGAAGTCGATGCGCGCGTTTTTGAAGCGGTAGACGCCGGGGAAGACCTGCGACCAGATCACGCAGCCCAGGGGCTCGTAGCGGGGGTAAGCGCCGCAATCGTCGATGTGGCGCGACTCGATGGCGGTGATCACGCCATTCTTGTCGAGCGCGACGCGGGTATCGAGGAAGGTGCGCTCGTTGCCGTGGGCGCTGGCCTGCATGTGCTCGGTGCGCGTCTCGGCCCATTTCACGGGCTTGCCGCCGATCTTGCGCGACGCCAGCGCGCACAGCGTCATCTGCGGGTAATTGGTGATCTTGATGCCGAAGCTGCCGCCGATATCGAAGGTCTGGCAGCGGATGTTGTCCATGTGCGTTCCCAGCGCGGGCGCGATCAGCTGGATGCCAATGGTCGGAAAGGAATTGTTGGTCCAGAAATAGATGCGGCCGTCCTTCTGGTCCCACTGGCCGATGACCGCGTTGGCCTCCAGCGGTGTGGAGGAAAAGCGGTGAAAGTGCATACGGTCGATGTGCACGATGTGTGCCGCTTCGTCGAATGCCTTCTTCACCTCGCCGTACTCGAAGACGCCGTTCCACACCTGGTTGGTGCCCATGGCATCGTGGAGCACGGACTTGTTGCTGAGCGCGAATTCGGGATCCACAACCGGCTCGAGGATCTCGTAATCCACTTGTACCAGTTCGGCGGCGTCCTCGGCGGCGCCGCGGCTGAGAGCGACCACCGCCGCGACCGGTTCGCCCTGGTAGCGCACGCGGTCCACTGCCATGCTGAAGTCCTGGATGCGGTTGCTGGGCTCGGGACCGATCTCGATGTACGGGGTGGTGAGCTTGGCGACCTCGGCGCCGGTCAGGGTGCAGAGGACGCCGGGGTGCTTGTCGGCGGCGGAGACGTCGACGCTCTTGATCCTCGCGTGCGCATAGGGCGAGCGCACCAGGCGCAAGTGCACCATGCCGGGAAGCTTAAAGTCGTCGATAAACTTGCCGCAGCCGCGCACCAGCCGCGCCTCTTCCTTGCGCACGATGGGGCGGCCGACCCAGCCGTCTTTTTTCGCGCCGTGCGGTTTTTCCACCGCGGGTTCCTGGTGAGGCAATGTGTCCGGCATGCGCTGAGTTGCCGGTCCCTTGTCGTTGGCCACGGTTATGCTTCTCCCGCTTGCGCGTGCACACCGGTATTGAGCGCGGTCTGCAGCGCGTCGATCAGCTTCTGGATGTTCTTCTTGGCCAGGGGTTCGAGCAGGCCGCCGGCCATGGAGATGATGCGCCCGAAAATCTGCGCTTCGCCGCGCCAGGTGACACGGGTGCCGCCGTTGGCGTCGGGCGCGAGATCGAAACCGGCGGTCATGCTGACGGTTCCGGCGGCGATGCTGCCCTGTCCTTTATATTGCGCGCGGCTGGGCGGCTCGGCCTGGGAGAGCTCCATCTTGACGTCGGCCACACCGCGAATGTGCGAGATGCCGACGTTCAGCTTGACCGTGAAGTGGGTTGGGTCCTGCATGCTGACGGATTGGAAGTCGGGCAGCAGGGGTGCGAACTTCTGCGGGTCGGTGAGGAAGGCGTACACCGTCTGCGGGGATGGCTGCACGGCGAAGTCGCCGCCAAAGCTGAACGCCATCAGCGGCCTCCCATCTTGGCGGCTGCCGCAGCCACCGACTTGGTGATGTTCTGGTAGCCGGTGCAGCGGCAGCAGTTGCCGGCCAGGCCTTTGCGGATGTCGGCCTCGGTGGGATTGGGCTTCTGTTCCAGCAACTGGACGGCGGACAACATCATGCCCGGAGTGCAGAAACCGCATTGCAGGCCGTGATGGTCGACGAAGGCCTGCTGGACGGGATGCAGTTCGCCGTCGCGAATGAGGCCCTCAACCGTGAGCACTTCGGCGCCATCGGCCTGCACCGCGAATAACGTGCACGATTTTGCCGAGCGGCCGTTGACCAGCACCGTGCAGGCGCCGCAGAAGCTGGTGTCGCAGCCGATGTGGGTGCCGGTGAGATCGAGTTCGTCGCGCAGAAATTCGACCAGCAGGGTGCGGGCATCGGTCTCTGCCTGCACCGGCTTGCCGTTGACCGTGAGCTTGAGGGAAACGCGGGTTGCGGACTCAGGCATAGTGATGCGCGACCTCCACGCGTTCTCCGGCGGCGCGACGTGCCGCCACTTGGATCGCCTCCGCCGTTAATCCTCGCACCAGGGCGCGCTTGTACTCCGCCGAGCCGCGCTGGTCGGATTGCGGATCGATGTCGGACATGGCTGCCTCGCCCGCGGCGGCGGCCGTTTTTTGATCGATGGCCTTGCCGCGGAGCGCTTGCTCGGCATTGGCGGCGTGGACCGGCGTCAGGCCGATGGCGCCGACGTAAATGCGCGCATCTCGGCATACACCCTCTTCCATCGTGACTTGCGCGGCCACGCTCGCCGAGGCATAGACGGGAGCACAACGCTTGAAGGCGATGTAGGCGCCGCCGCTCTTGCCGCGCGGGCTGGCGACGCGGACTTCGCTGATGATCTCCCCATCCTGCAGCGCGGTGGTGAAGGCGTCGCGAATGAAGTCGGCCAGGGGCACGGCGCGTTCGCCGGCCGCGCCTTGGCACTGGACCTGGGTATCCAGCGCGAGCAGCACCGGCGCCCAATCGCCGGTCGGATCCGCCTCGGCGATGGAGCCGACCAGAGTGCCCCAGTTGCGCACCTGGACGTCGGCGATGCCCGCCGCACAATCGTGCAGGATGGGAATGCGGGCGGCGGCATCGGACTTCTCGATGTCCGCGTGACGCGCCAGCGCGCCGAAAGCGAAGCTGCCATTGCTGGATTTGACGTAGTTGATGGCGGGAATGTGTCCGATATCGATGAGCGACGGAGGCGCGGCCAGGCGGAGCTTCATCAGGGGGATGAGGCTCTGCCCGCCGGCCAGCAGCCTGGCTTCCGGCCCCAGTTCGGCCAGCAAGCCGGCGGCTTCGCGCAGGGAAGCGGCTCGGTGATAGGAAAACAGGCGCGGGTACATCCTCTTCCTCGAGTCCAGAAGTCGCAGCGGGAAGCGGTCTTACAGCCGCACCCCACCGCGGGCAAGGCGGAAATGCTATCACGGCTGTCAATCTGTATGTCGGCAGATTGTATGCAAGCAGTATACGATTTCGGGCCGCCTACAGAACGCGCGAGTTGCTGGCCAGTTGCAGGACCTTGTCCTTGGATATGTTCACGTGGCGCTGCATGGCTTCGCGGGCGCGCACGGGGTCGTGGTCGCGAATGGCCTGCAGGATCTCGACGTGCTCGTTGGCGGGCGATTCGCCGTAATAATCGATATCGATGGCGGCGTACATGATGCGCTCCATCTGGCAGCGCACGTCGCGCACCGCCTGCAGCAGGAGCTGGTTGCGCGTGAGCTGCGCGAGCGCGAGGTGGAAGGCGGTGTCGGCCTCGATGAAGCGCTCGTAGCTGGGCCGGTCGCCTTTTTCGAAGTGAATCTCGCCCAGGCGGTGCAGTTCCTCGACGGCGGCCTCCTCGACGCCCTTGCGGGCGGCGAGTTCGGCGCAGGCGCCTTCCAAAGCGGCGCGGTACTCGTACAGCTGGTTCAGCTCGTTAATGGTGATGTGGCGCACGAAATAGCCGCGGTTGGGCACGATGCGCAGCAGGTTCTCGTGTTGCAGGCGCACCGCCGCCTCGCGTACCGGCGTGCGGCTGCCGCGATAGCGCCGCGCCAGCATCTTTTCCGTGAGCGCCTCGCCGGATTGAAAGACGCCGGTAATGATGTCGCGTTTCAGGGCGTGGTACACGCGGTTGCCGAGCGACTCCGAACCGTCCGCTTCGGCGTGCGTCTTCAGCCCGGCCGGAATGTCGGGATGGGCGTTCCGCGCCGGGCGGCCATTGCCGGAGTTCACGAGCCTGGAACGAGCGGCCTTGGTGGTCACGCGATGCAATTCTCCCTCGCGGCTATAGCTCCGCGATAATGCGCCCGCAAGAAATATGCCGCGCATCTCAACGTATATGGCATACTGATTGTATATCCAGGCGCCGAGCCGGTATACAATTTCGATCCGCCCGGCGATTGGCGACGTTCCTTCCCCGGTTGCACGCCCGGCCCTTCAGGAGAGACAACAGGATGCTTTCCGACGCGCAAGTTTCCGCAGTCCGCGCCCGCTTTCCCATTTTCCGCCAATCCGTATACCTGAACTCCTGCTCGCAGGGGGCGTTGTCCGACGCGGTCGAGGGCAGCATGCGCGCGCTGATGGACAGCTGGGACCGCCTGGGATCGCCCTGGGAGCTGTGGGTGGAGCAGTACGAAGAAGTGCGACGGGAGTTTGCCGCCTTCATCGGCGCGGATGCGGACGAGGTCGCGGTCGTGCCCAGCGTCTCCGCGGGCGTGAGCAGCCTGGCCACGGCGCTCGATTTCGCGGAGCGCAAGACCGTGGTGATGGGCGAATTCGAATTTCCGACCATGGGGCACGTGTGGATGGCGCAGGAGCGCCGTGGTGCGCAGGTGAAGTTCCTGCGCGCGCGCGACGGGCGCATGCACGCCGATGAATACGCGCGCGCGATCGACCAGGACACGGCCATTGTTCCGGTGACCGGCGTCTGCTTCATGAACGGCTTCCGCTCCCCGGTGCGCGAAATCGTCGCTGCGGCGCGCGCGCAGGGCGCGTACGTGCTGCTGGACGATTACCAGGATTGCGGCACGCGGCCGCGCAACGTCAGAGAACTCGACGTGGATTTCTACACCGCGGGAGCGCTGAAGTACCTGCTCGGCGCAGCCGGCATCGCGTTTCTCTACGCGCGCAAGGAGCTGATTTCGCGGCTGCAGCCCACGGTCAGCGGCTGGTTCGGGCAGGAAAATCCGTTCGCATTCGCCACCACTCATTTCCAGCCGGCGAGCAACGCGCGCCGCTTCGAGTCGGGCACGCCGCCGATTCCCAGCGTCTACATGGCGCTGGCGGGACTGCGATTGCTGCGCGAGGTCGGCATGGAGAATGTCGCCGAACAGGTGCGGCGCGTGGCGCGCGCGTTCCTCGACGGCGCGCACGAGCTGGGAATCCGCAGCAAGACGCCGGCCGAAAGCGTGGGCCCGCTGGTGGTGCTGCAGGCCAAGGACGCGGCCGCGCTGGTCACACAACTGGCGAAGGAGGGCATCATCTGCTCTTCGCGGCATGACGGATTGCGCATCGCGTTTCACGTATACAACACCATGCAGGACGTGGACCTGGTGCTGAGGGCGCTGGAAAAGCACCGCGACCTCCTGGTAAGCGGGCCGCAGGCCTCGCACGCAGCGCGCTAGCCGACAGCATTCATTTCGCGGCAACTTCGATCCGGCCCGGCAGCCAAAAACCGCCCTCTCGCGAGGGCGGTTTTTGTTGTGTGCCGGGGAGGAACTCAGAACGTAATCTTCGCTCCCAACAGCACCCGCCGCGGCAGGTTCGACTGCCGGGTCAGGGCGCCGAAGGTGGACTTGCTGTTCAGGTTGAGTGTGGGATTGGCAAAGGCGACATGATTGAAGAGGTTGAGGAATTCCGCCGAGAAGCTGAACTTCACCTGCTCGGTGATCGGAATGTTCTTCAGCAGCGACAGATCCGTGTTCCACTGCGGCAGGGCACGGAGCTGATCGAAGGGAATACGGTTGTCGACGCTCAGCAGCGGGCGCGAGCAGGAGTTGTAGACGGCGGCCGGGTCGGCGAACAGGTTCAGGTGCGCCGCTCCGGAGGTGCCGATGCCACTCGATCCGGCCACATTGTGGTGCTCGCTCTCCAGACCCAGCAGGTCGGCGCTACAGATGGCGGCGGTTCCGTTGCTCTCGTAGGCGCCGTAATCGCCGTTGGCAGTGATGTGCATCGGGACACCGGTGTAGTAGCTGAAGATGCCCGAGGTCGCCCATCCGCCAATGATGCGATTGAGGGCGCCGGAACTGTGGGCGATGGTGCTGCCGAAGGGCAGTTCGTAATACCACCACAGGTTTAACACGTGGCGCCGGTCGAAGCTCTCCGAGGCCTTGTCGAGATTGAGGTTGTAGGGACTGTTGGCGGAGGAGCCGTTCTGCTGGTCCACACCCTGGTTGCCGATGGCGTGACTCCAGGTCCAGTTGGCCTGGAACTGCAGTCCGCGGGAGAAGCTCTTGTTCAGGCTGAGGAAGCCGGCATGGTATTCGGAGAAGCCGTGGTCGGTGATGCCGTAGGCCTGGAACGACTGGATGTTGTCCACCGGCACCGGGGTGACGCGGTTAAATTCGTTCAGGGAGAAATTGTTGATCGAGCCGTTGATCAGGTCAGTCTTGTCCTGCGACGCGACCATGGCGGTGCAACTGGTGAAGCCCGGGCAGCGTGCCGCGCCGATCTGGTTTTCGAAGAACGGCTGCGGTGTGACCGCCGCGCCGGAACGGAGGGCCTGGGCGACGGCGTCGAACGCCTGGGCGTAGGTTTGGCCGCTGGCCTGATCCTTCATCAGGTAGTCGGCGGCGTTGTAGGCGATATCCTGGGGAAGGTTGCGGCTGATGCGGCCGATGTAGCCCGCTTCCAGGATCATGCGATGCGGCAGTTCGCGCTGCACCGTGAAGTCAATCATGTGCGAGTGCGCGGGCTCGGCGTAGGGATCCAGGCCGCTGACCACAAACAGTCCGAAGGGCTGCGCGGCGCTGCCGCTGACCACGTAGGGAATGGGGACCGCGGTTGGCGCCGGCACGGGGACG